>CAYUEH010000120.1:0-11163 GCA_964442465.1 uncultured Laspinema sp.
ATATGACCGATTAATTGATATTCACTGCGATGAAATTGATGATGACCAGTCGCGGTTTCTGGAAGTGGTGGCTGCTTGTGCCATTCGCAGTGGTTTAGGGGAGCGAGTGACTGCTTCTCATACCACGGCTTTTGGGTCTTATAATAATGCTTATGCCCATAAATTAATGGGATTTTTGAGGCGATCGCAGATTAACTTTGTAGCGAATCCGTTAATTAATATTACCCTCCAAGGACGGACCGATACCTATCCTAAACGGCGCGGCATCACCCGAGTCAAAGAATTATGGCAAAATGGTTTAAATGTTTCTTTAGGACAGGATTGTATTCAGGACCCTTGGTACAGTTTAGGGACCGGAAATATGCTGGATGTGGCTTATATGGCGCTTCATGTTTGCCAGATGACTGGAATTGAGGAAATCAATGCTTGTTATGATATGGTCACGACTCACGGGGCAAAAACCCTCCAAATCGAACCGGATTATGGTTTAGAAATGGGAAAACCGGCCAATTTAATCATTTGGGAAGCGGAGAGTAAATTTGAAGTATTGCGCCGTCGTCCTCCGGTGAGATCTGTGATGGCGCGAGGCAGATTACTCGCCCAAACCCAACCTTCAATCACCACTTGGGAACTGGAGAATTGGGGGGGAAGGGTTTAAATTTAGGGCAATCCAAACATTAAACTTTCCAGATTAGTAGAGCGACCCTAAATTATTTTCAGGACTGACGCAGATTTTGAGCATCCATCCTAAATGGAGAGGAGAGCAAGCGAATCGCCTCTACATTTAGGGTTGGCCCTCCACAAATTCTTAAGTCCTGTACAAGATTGAGAGGGGAAGAAGGGAACGGAAAGATAACGTGGGGGAGCATCTCCAGAAGGACAGTTGGCCCTCATCCCCCAACCCTTTCAGGGGAGAGGGATTGAGGGTGAGGGCGACCTTTTAGGAGATGCTCCCTGAGGTGGGAAGCCGGATGATCTGAATTAATTCGGGGGTGGGGTGTCCTCAATTTCTGAGATTGCCCGGAGAATATTTTGATAATCTAAATGCACTAAATAAGATTCTAACTGTTCGGCTAATGCCTTGTTTTTCGGTGGGAGTTGGGTAATCAGTTGCTTGATTTCACTGGAATCAGCAGTGTAGATCGCCTGAGTCATTTGGATAATCCATTCACGGGTAAAGTGGGAGTGAGCAAACCGTTCAAATTTAGCAGATTTAATCGCCTCCAAAATAGTTTGATACTCAAAATTCTCCAAACACTCGCGAATAATTTGTTCCAGTTCGCCGCATTCTGAGGGGATTTCTGAAACCAAGCGATTGAGTCGTTCATCATCCAGGGCTAAAGTCGCGTATTCCAGGTCACAAATCACCGAAGTGGGTAACTTTCTTAAATTTTTCCATTGGTTTTCTCTTGAGCGCAACTGGTCACATAAAAACGAGTCAATTTCTTCATAAATGAAGGAGACCCCCAAGTGCTTAGAAAGTTTTTCAAAAACCTTGGACTCTTGAATGGGTTTAATCAGGCAATCGTCGTAGCCAGCGGATAAGATAGCGGCTTTATCTTCCTCAAAAACACTGGCAGTCACGGCGATAATGGTGGGGAGTGACCCTTGACAATTTGCTTTAATTTGTCGGGTCGCTTCGCATCCATCCAGAATGGGCATTCGCAGATCCATCCAGATTAAATGGGGTTCAAAACTGTGGTAAATTTCAACAGCTTCTTGACCATTTGTGGCTTCTCTCACCTCAAATCCCACCGATGAAAGCATGGTAGTTAGCAGTTTCCGGTTAGTGGCTTGGTCATCCGCCACCAAAATCCGATAGGGGGGTTGATTGGGGGCGATCTTCCGGATTGGGGGGGAGCACTTTTGCCCGGTAGCGTAGTCGGTGGATTCCACAGACTTAACGGCAATTTGAAATTTAAAGGTTGTTCCCACATTAGGTTGTGAACTCACCGTAATCTCGCCCCCTAACAGACGGACATATTTACGGCAGATCACTAACCCAAGTCCGGTCCCTTCTCCCGCTGCTCTGCCCGTTTCCGTCTGTACAAAAGGCTGAAAGAGCTTGCTGAGTTCCTCGGAACTAATCCCTTTGCCGGTATCGGTTATTTTAAAACTTAAAAAGGTGTTTTCCGGGTCGATGATGGCATTCACGCGCAATTTAATTTCTCCCGAGGGTGTGAATTTAATCGCATTACTCAGAAGGTTGATTAAAATTTGCCGAAGTTTGAGGCGATCGCTCTCAATGGTGTGGGGAACCCGGTTCTCTACGATCATGTCCAGCTTCAACCCTTTTTCTCGGAGTTTGAGGCGAAACATTTCTTCGAGTTCGACTAACATATCTTTTAAGATAAATTCTGACAAATTAATCGCCACTCGATCCGCTTCAATTTTAGATAAATCTAAAATATCATTAATTAAGTTAAGAAGATGTTCTCCACTGCGATGAATAATACCTAAATTATTTTTTTCTTCGAGAGTTAAGTTAGAACTATGGGTCAACAATTGAGTGAAGCCGAGAATTGCGTTCAGAGGCGTCCTTAACTCATGGCTCATGTTCGCCAGAAAGCTACTTTTAGCCTGATTCGCCGCATTCGCTAACTCGATCGCCTGTTGTAGGGCTTCTTCCGTCCGTCGACGGACCCCGATTTCGGTCTCAAGTTCCTGATTCTTTTCTTCTAGCTTTTTCTTGAGTTTTTGATTGGTTAACTGGGCTTCAATCCTGACCAATATTTCCTCAGACCGGAAAGGTTTGGTAATATAATCATTTGCCCCTTTTTTGAAGGCTTGAAGTAGATTATCTACCTCATTACTAGCGGTTAAAAAAATAATCGGAATCTCGCGAAATTCCGGGTCTTTCTTTAAAATTTCACAGACTTCTAGTCCGCTCATATCTGGCATCATCAAATCCAGCAGAATCAGATCCGGATGGGCGGTTTCCACCCGAGATAAAGCTTGTTGACCGCTAGGGGCAAAGGTAGTTTCATACCCGGCTATTTCTAAGATTTCACCAATAACCTGGAGATTTTGCCTGACATCATCTACCACTAAAATTAAACAATCTTCGGGTTTAAATAGCAACATAAAAGTAGGGATTTTACGGTTAATAATTAAACAGGGACATCTGATTCTGATTCAAGCAGAGCTATATCATCGGAGAAAGTTAGAGGGAGGTTGGGCTTGAGAGTCCCTAAAACAAGTGGAATTCTGGTTTATGGAGGACAACGGATGGGATGCGGTCTGGGTTGAGCGGACTGCCACCGGGGAGGATGAGGGAATCAATTCCCTGGAAAATATTTTCTCAAACCGAACTATCAACCCCAGGGAAGATTGACTCATAATAATGAGCGTCTAACCTCGGGGAATTTTTCCAGGGTTTTAGGCAGGCGTTCCCAGTCAAAGGCGGCTATCTGGGTTTGGAGAGTCGTCGCATAGTCGTATAGTGCCTGACACTGATATTCTAACCCCCAAGCGTACAAGCGATCGCTAAAGTTTCTTAAGTCACGCCGTTTCATGGTTTGAGACAATATGGGCCAGGTTGTTTCTTCTTCCAGACGGAGTTGTTCAAGTAATGCCGGCAATTTTTCGACAATTTCCCGATCAAGGGGTTGTTTAGGTTCCAAAATTGGCTGAATTGGGGAACAAAGCGGCAGGGTGTTCTCCCCTTCTTCCTGGGGTAAAATACTCTTTAACAGGGTAACCAGTTGCGATCGCATCAGGGGTTTGCGGAGAAATCCTTCGCATACTGATTGGACGAGGGCTTCATCACTGGCTCGCGAAGAAGCGGTGACCACCACAATCGGTATTTCCTGGGTTTCTGGGTTGTTCTTGAGAAATTTCGCCACTTCGATGCCGTTGAGTTCAGGCATCCACAAATCCAGTAAAATCATATCCGGTTGGGAGGCGATCGCCTGTTCGATTGCTTCCCGGCCATCCCGCGCAAACAGCAGTTGGTGCTTTGTTTTGCCAAAATAGCCCGCAATCAACTCCAAATTCGACGGGACATCATCCACGATTAAAATCGTCCCCGGTTGGAACTGCTCTAAATTTTCATCTACAGATGCAAACTCAATTTTTCCAATCTCGGTCCTGGCAATTTCTACCTCGGGAAAGACAAAGGTAAAGGTACTGCCGCTATGGAGTTGACTGTTTAAATGAATCGTGCCTCCGAGCATTTCCGTCAGTCGTTTGGTAATCGCTAATCCCAACCCGGTGCCGCCATATTTCCGAGTTGTTTTCCCATCATTTTGGATAAATGCCTCAAAAATCTGCTCTTGGCGACTGGATGCTATACCAATCCCTGTATCAGAGACTGCCAACTCTAAACAGAGGTGGAACGGGTCGCGGGACCTGGACAAATCCGCATTCAAATGAATCGTCACGGACCCCTGTTCCGTAAATTTCAAGGCATTACCCACCACATTAAAGAGGATTTGCCGCAAGCGGACTTCATCAAAGATAATCCCATCCGGAACCTCCTCGCTAATTTCAATAAATACCCCCAGACCCTTAGCTTCTGCCTTCTGAGCAAAAATCTGCTGAATATCCCCCACTAACGCTCGAATTAAGACAGGTTCATAGTTTAATTCCAGCTTTCCTGATTCAATTTTAGACAGGTCCAGAATATCGTTAATTAGAGCCAGTAAAGTTTGGCCACTCGTAGCAATGGTCTGAAGATAGGACTGCTGTTGTGGCTCCTGGATCATGCCTTTGAGTAATTCGCAAAATCCTAAGATAGCATTCATCGGAGTGCGAATTTCGTGGCTCATATTGGCCAAAAACTCGCTTTTGGCTTGGTTGGCCGCTTCTGCTTTTTCCTTGGCCTGTTGCAGTTCCTCTTCGATTTGCTTGAGTTCAGTGATATCCATTTCCAGGCCATCCCAAATGGTCCGACCATCCTCCATTTGACGCGGCACTGACCGCACTTGAGACCACTGAATCTTACCTTCATGGGTGTACTTCCGCATCTGCATTTGGAAGGGAGACAAATTTTGAAAAGATTCTTCCGTAAGTTGGATATTCAATGCTTGATCTTCGGGAATAACTCGGTTGTGCAATAAGCTCATATCCGCCATAATTGCCTCCGGGTCTAGTCCAATTAACCGTTTAATTCCTGCACTGATATAAGAAAAATAATAACGTCCATCGGGTTCACGGACTATTTGATAAATCAGCCCTTTATCGAGGTTATCTCCGAGGGTTCTGAGAATTGTTTCTCGTTCTTGGAGGGCCAATTCTGCTTGTTTGCGATCGCTGATATCCTCGACGATGTAGGAAAATCTCGGGCGATCGCTGGTGATGCCAAAAATGGGACAAACGCTGGCAGAGAGCCATCTTTCGCCCCGAGGGGTTGGATACTTGTACTCAAATTTTACGGGCATTCCCGTGTGTTGTGCCCGGCGGTAATGACTCAACCAAATCTCCAGGTCCGCTTGGGGAAAACCCATCTCAGTAGCGAAGCGATTTTTCATTACTTCCGTGGTTGTACCCCAAAATTGGGCGGCGGCTAAATTGTCGGTAAAATGCAGAATATTATCGGGATAAAGTTCCACAATTCCCATCAGCATTGAGGCACTATTAAAGAAACTCCGGAGAGTGGATTCGCTCTCCTGTAATGCTAACTCTGCCTGTTGGCGCTCGGTGATATCTTCCGCAATTCCGACAAAGCGGTAGGATTCCCCAGACAGATTTTGGATGGGAAAAGACCGCGATCGAATCCAGCGGATTTCTCCTGTGGGTTGCACGATGCGGTAGATTTCATCGAAATCAGTGCCTTTGCTAATTTGGCGCATTAAGCTGCTGCGGATATAATCGCGCTCCTTGGGGTGAACCGATTCTAACCAATCCTGAGGATTTTGATATAAACTCTGGCAACTCCGACCCCAAATTGCTTCATAAGCCGGACTGATATAAATCATCTTGCCGGATTGAGAGAGGATAAAGAAAACTTCTCGAATATTTTCAGCAAGTTGTCGGAATTTTTCTTCGCTTTCCCGTAATTCCTGCTCGGCAAGTTTGGCAGCGGTGATGTCTTGGACTGTGCCAAAGAATTCGACTCTTTCTCCGGATTCATTGAAAACGGGCTGCCCTTTGGCGAGGATATAGCGCCGAGTGCCATCGGGTAAAAGAATCCGAAATTCATGTTTTTCGAGGAACTCTGGGGCGAACAGACTCTCAACATTCCCAGGAAAATCAGGTAAATCCTCCGGGTGAATTCGCTGTAAGAATTCGTGATAAGTGGGTTCGATGGCTTCGGATTCAAATCCGAAAATCCGAAAGGTTTCTTCAGACCAGAGGACCTTTTCGGTGAGCAGATTAAAGGACCAGTTCCCCAAATGAGCGATGCGTTGAGCTTCGAGTAAAGCATTTTGACTCTGGTGGAGTTTTTCCTCGACTAATTTGCGATCGCTAACATCTAAAATAATGCCATGCCAGACGATATCCCCATTTTCTCGTTGCTCCGGTTGCGAGTTCCCTTGCAGCCATTTCAGTTTCCCCAAAGGCGTAATAATTCGCCATTCATGTTTAAACACGGTCAACTGTTCGCAGGAAGATTGCACCGCTTCCAAATATCCCGCTTGATCTTCGGGATGAATTGAGTTGATAATAGCCGCTTCCACATTCTGAAAGATTTGATTTAAGGGAATCTCTAAAATTTCTTCAATGGCTTGATTAATATATTCAAACTCCAGAGATTGATCGGGATGTTGAACCAGAGAATAAATGTTTCCCGGTACGGCCCTAGCCAGGTTTTGTAGCCGATTTAAAGTGATTTTTAAGATATCTTCAGACTGCTTGCGATCGGTCATATCAATAGACATTCCGATCATGCGATTGGAGATTCCACTCCCATCGGTGACCACCTTAGCATGAACCTGAATCCACCGCCATCCCAGATCACTCGGGGGAAAACAAATTCGATATTCCGTTTTAAAGCCTCCCGCTTGGCGAATTGCTGCCTCATTTAAACAATGCAATCCTTGGCGATCTTCCGGATGAACCAGGGCGAGGTATTCTTCATAAGACATCCCTTGAGGACCTGAATCAAAGGGGGTGGCGGAAAAGACGATTTGATTGGTTTTGAGGTCTCGTTCCCAAGCCATAGTATTGGAAACTTCTAACGCTAACCGTAACCGCGATTCACTGTCTCGGAAAGCCGCCTGAGCTGCTTGACTGTCCTGATAGAGATTCGCTTGATGAATCGCAATGCCCAAGGGTTCCACGACTCGACGAGCCAGTTCGATTTCTTCCTTCTGCCAAGGGAGGTATTTTGGACTCCATAAGCTCAGAGAACCCCAGATTCTACCGTTCACGGCGAGGGGAACTAATAACCAAGCTCCTTGGCGATCGCGAGCCACTTCTTCATTAATCGGGTCATCAATGGTACTGGTATCTACCACCACCACTTGCAGTTGTTTGAGTTGGGCGGCAAAGGGATTGCCTTCATCGGGGATATCTTCAGCGACTTCTTCGGGTAATACCGAGTCGGTATTATAGGAATATAAATGAGTCCAGACCCCCTTTTCTGGCAGATAACGCACGATGGAAGCGCGCTGAAAGCCTACGAGTTTGGCAATCCCTATGGTGGCGGTGGAGAAGATGGTACTTAAATCCAGGGATTGATGGATCCCTTGAATCACCTGGTTTAAGAGGTGTTCTTGCTGGGTTTTTCGAGCCAGTGCCTGTTCAGCTTGTTTGCGGGTGGTGATGTCCGTCACCATTGCCAAACTACCGACATACTCTCCCGCTTCATTAAAAATGGGCGTCGCCGATAGCAGGGTCCAAAGGGGTGAGCCATTTTTGCGGCAAAATAGGAAATCATGCTGCTCGACGATTCCTTGTCTACGCCGGTCTAATTTTTCTCGGGCATCTTCTTGTCCGGCTGCATCCATAAAATAAAGGAGGGATTTTCCCAGCATTTCTTCTGGGGTATATCCGAGGAGTTCAGCCATTTTGGGATTGACAAAATTGGTACAATCTTGGGCATCAATGCTCCAAATTCCTTCATTGGCGGTTTCCACGATGCGGCGATATTGTTCTTCACTTTGTTTGAGGGCTGCTTCCGTCTGTTTGCGATCGGTAATATCCACCGTAAGCTGAGTAACAAACCAGCAGTTTTCCTGGGGTTCAAATCGCGAGGTATATCGGGCCGATAAGTATCGCAGGGTCCCATTTTTGTGGTAAAATCGATATTCAAAACTGCTGGTGGTTTCTTGAAAAATCTGCTCAAATAAAGGTAAAATAACCTGCTCGATATCCTCGGGGAAGATGTGAGCCATCCAAATGGATTTGTCTTCTAAAAAGTCTTCGGGAGTATAGCCAAAGATTCTTTCACATCCGGCAGATAAATAATCCAGATCCCAGTCTCGATTACTTAAGGTTTTAATTCGGACGATCGCGGCGATCGAGCTATTGAGAATATCATTTAACTTGTGTTCTGAGGCGGTGAGTGCCAGTTCCAGGGCTTTGCGAGAAGTAATATCTTCCGCAAACCCGATGAATCGATCCGGGTTACCCGCTTCATCATACAACCGGTTAATTTGCGCAAAAATCCAGCGAATTTCCCCATCGGGTCGCCGGATCCGATATTCTCTTCCCACCGACTTTCCGGTAAATTGTTCAGCTACAGAAGCCTCTACAAGAGCGAGGTCTTCTGGATAAATTGATTCCTGCCAGGAGTTAGGATTTTGATACAAACTTTCACAGCTTCGTCCCCAGATTTCTTCGTAAGCGGGACTCATATAAATAAACTCTCCGGTGGTGGCCGATCGCACAAAAAACATCTGTCCAATCGTCTGGACAATCTCCCGAAAGCGTTCTTCACTTTCACGCAGAGCTATCTCAATGGCTTTACGTTCACCAATATCTTTCAAAATAGAAAGAATCACCGGCTCTCCATCCAGTTGGATGACTTCACAAGAAACCAGAGAAATTCTAATCTCTCCAGATTTGGCCCGCCAGTGCAATTCCTGATTTTTAACCACCCCGGTTTCCCGCAGTTGTTGCCGGATGACATCCGCTTCTTCGGGGTTAACAATCAAATTGAGTTCTTTCGAGGAGGCATTGATAATTTCATCATATTCATAGCCCGATAATTCTAAAAAAGCGTTATTAACATCCAGCAAGCGTCTACTTTGGACATGAGTAATAGTAATCGTATCGGGACTGTGGCGAAAAATCGTAGCATATCGCGCTTCAGACTCACTCAAATGGGTCTGTAGACGAGCAAAGGCGTCGCGCAATTGTGCCGACATTTGATTGAACGATCGCGCCATCTCCGCCAGTTCCTCAATGGGCAAATTTTCATCTAGAGTTCGCTCCAAATCCCCATGAGCTAAGGTGGCAGCGGTTTGACTGAGAATCACAATCGGACGAACAATCCCCTGAGTCAACCAGGTCCCGAGGGCCACTGCCCCCATAATGGCTAAGACTCCCAACCCCATGCTCTGTTTAAAGGATTTCTGCAACGGTCCCATTAAATCCGCTTCTGGGATAACCGTGACAATCCGCCAATTCAGTCCATTTTCTGCCTTTTGATAGGCCAGACTATGAGCAAAATAACGGTGACCTTGCTCCGTAAAATTCCATTGATCCAGGGGATATTTTTGACTCCAGTTCGGAATATTTGAAAGCAAATAGTCACTGCTGGCGCGTACCAAAGGATGAGAACTTTCCCGCGCCCATTTCCGCTGAATCACTCCCGAGTGACTTTTGCCGATCGGGGATTCCTCGGTGGAACTCGCAATTAATTTTCCATCAGGTTCTATGATGAAAATAACCCCTGAATCCCCTAAGTTAATTTTTTCTAAAAAATGATTCACTTGGGTAAGCGGTAAATTAATCCCAAAAACTCCGCGCAGGGTTTGAGTAATCGGGTCCCGAATTGGCCAACTCGCATTAATTGCTAATTCTTGGCTATCCCACTGTTGAAAGGTAGGAGTCCATGTCGGTTTGTGCTGCTGTTTGGCGGAAAGATACCAGGGACGTTCTCGAACATCCCAATCCGATGGCAGCGTTTCAGTTTGTTGCGGCTCTCGCCTAGGTTGCCCGTTCGCATCAATAGTGTATTGTTCCAGGGTCTGACCCTGGGAATGATTAATCACCCCCAGGGTCATCTTTCCCTCAACATTACTGGCAATTCTGACATCCCCTTGTTCATTCGCATAGAGAATATAGGGAATCTGATGGAAGCTGGAAATTTCCCAGATTAACTGGCGTTCTATTTCCTCTAAATTCTGCGGATCTAGGCGCTCAAATTCAATAGCATTGACATTACTCCGGTTAATCTGTTCGGCTAACGACAGATAGTTATCCAGGTACAAATCCACCCTTTCCCCGGCTTTCGTCATTAACTGATGGGCAATCAAACTGATGGCCTGATGACTGCGATGCAAAAACAGAGAATTAGTCAGTCCGACGGTCAATACTAGCAGCAGAACAAGAGGAACATTTAAAAGGACTTGCAGCGGTATTCTCAATCGATATCTTGAAAAGATAGCTCCCATAGCCAGTTCGAGAACACTAAACAACTGAAAAAGAAACATGAACAGGATTTTTTTCTAAATTCAGCGGGTTAACAGAGTTAGGGTCTCAAGAAATTATCCCGAATTGAGTAGCCATGGGACCCGGGATTATTCCCAATACCCGGAGTTAACCCAGTCAGTTTGAATCGGTTTCTTCTGAATCCTTGATCCGGATGATTCTCATGGTTCAATATCAACCCGTGGCTGGGTGTTTTTTTCTGCCCCCTAGAAATCAGGAGTCTGATTCGACTTCTGTGATTTAGTTTACCCGATTTTGATTCGTAAGCACCTAAAATCGCCTAAAATAGTAAATAACGACATGGATATAGGAGTCTAAAAGTGCCTAAAGAGCAGCAGGATAAGGATACCCAAACTCAGACCGTTCAGGATAGCACCAACCCGGGCAGCCAAATCACTAAATTAGCCCAGGGCCCTCACGGTCGTCCGATCGCTGCAAATAATAACCCCGCCAAGGAATCTGAGTTAATGGGTTATCTGGATTAGGGCATGATCAACCCCCCTCCAGGGGTCAGTCCATAGGCATCATTCACTCTTTCCCCTTGATGAGCGCGTCACCCCCCCTATTAGACTTCTTGCAAAATTCTTTAAAGCCCCCCGGAAATAAAATATTTATTCCTCT
>CAYUEH010000121.1:0-11154 GCA_964442465.1 uncultured Laspinema sp.
AAGAAAGGATAGCCTTTGGTGATGTTGAACTTCGGATAACGACTGAAGTCGTTACTACGAACTTAAGAAAGGACGGCAGTTGTTATGAGGGAGGTCAAACCGATCGCTTCTTTGGCACTGAGGAGAATCCAGAGGCAGGCTAGGAATAAGGCCATTGTCAGGATGAACAGGCGTTTTAACATATTTTTTGACTTGTAAAACTCCATAATTTCAACTTTATTTTGACCAATAGAAATCTTTTAAGCTAATAGCATCTATTCCGATTCTGAGGGTAATTTCTGACTCTAATTCTCCCAAGGAACTGGATTGAATCTTGGCAGTTGGTAAGAGAGTTTGTAGAGTAGTGGCGGCAGGGACATCTCCGGTCTGGATGATGATTTGGGTGTGACGTTGGGGGTCGGGCCAGTCAGAAACGGGGTAAACATTGCGATATCCACGGGATTTTAATTCGGCCAAGATTTGACCAAGAATTAAGGGATTGCCGGAAGCATTTTGTAGGGCAATTTTTAGAGATTTGGGAGATTTGGGAGTGGTGGCGCGATCGCGTTGGGTTCCGGGTTTGAGTTCCTGGTCAAAATAGTGATACAGGACGCGATCGCGTCCGGTAGTGTCAATATTCCAATAGGGAGTGGGGACCGATCGCGTAGAGGTAAATTCTCCCGGGAGGAGGACCATTTTCAACCCATCAGAGGGGCGCTGTTGAAGGGTGGTCACTAACCCGAAGAGTTCTTCCCGGGTGAGATTGGTATCGATATATTCGTGCATCAGTTGCAGGATGCGCGGTAATTGGGGCCCGAGGGTGGGACTGGCAAGGCGATCGCCTAGGGCTTGCAGAATCATTTGCTGTCGGTGGAGGCCACTGCGATCGGCTTCATTTTTCTGGAAGTGAGCAAAACCGAGGGTTTCTTCCCCTTTGAGGGTTTGCCACCCCGGTTGTAAGTTAACAGCAATCCCTTCGGTGGAATCCTGATAGGAAAGGGACTCAGGAACGAATAATTCTACCCCACCCAGCAAGTCGATGAAGCTGCGAAAGGTGGCAGTATCAGCGCGAATATAACGGTCAATGGGGATAGCGTTAAGGGTTTGACTGAGGACTCGGGAGGTGAGGGTCACCCCGCCTATGCTGTGAGCACTGGCGACTGGATGACGTCCGCGATCGGGGATTTGCACCCGAGTTTGAGGGGGAATCAACAACACACTCACCGCGTTTTGAACCGGGTCAAACCGCATTAACCATAAGGTTTGAGCGGGTTTCGGTAAACTAGAGGGAGTGTCCGTTGCCGGAGACATCCCCCCCTCAATCCCCAGAACCAAAAGGTTAAGCGTTCGAGACAATCCCGGGGAAGGCAAGGGGGAATCGGGTTGTACCAAAGGTTGTCGCCAGTCCGGGACTGTCTCCGTAACTTTGGCATCGAACACCGCGACGATCGCCCCCAGGGTGAGGGAGAGAGACCCCATCAACAGCAGGGTCAAGCTACCCCATAGCAACTGTGCCAGTCGCTCGGTTAAGGGTAGCGGAGGAATCGAAATTTTTGAGGTGCGATTGGGACGATTGCGTTTTGATGGGGGTGATTTTTTGTTGGGCTTTTGCGGAGGAATGGGTAAATTTTTATAGAGTTCTATGATTTCTAACACAGGGTTTTAAGGAGGTTTTTACAAGAGAAAGGCTTTCGCTCTATTATAAAGCGCATTTTAAGGGGCTGAATCGGGAAAATTCGGCAATTTTCCTTCCCGGGAACCTGGGGAAAGACCCGGCCATTATTCCCGGGGATTTCCCCAGGGAATACAGGGATGATTGGGAGTTCGGAGCGCAGGATAATCGGGGAATCCTACCGGGGAATAGGGAATTCTCTATCGGAGGATGTAAATTTTTGTTAATTATAGTTTAAAGGGGGAATTAATGGTATAATTTAAAAACCATAAAAACTTTAGTTTATCTCTTTAAAATTCGGCAATTTCTGGAGTTGTTTCAGAAAGACAATGTTCCATTACCCCAGGAGATTAGCCGTAAAAACCTGGGATTTGGGCCTAGAAGATACTAGGCGATCGCTCAGGTTGCCAAAATCTGGATAACTCACCTGAAAATTGGGTTAAATTTTTGCATTTAAGCCAATTTAAACAAACAAATCTCTCATGTTATTTCCCGAATAATTGAGAAAGATTTGCCCGAGCCAATTCCATTCAACGGTTACAAAGATGAACCTTATTTTATAGCTGAATAAGGTGGGGGGAATCGACCGGGAGGGATATTGGACCTCGCCCAGGAACTGGATGTAGCACAAGGTCCAAACCCCTGGTGGGTTGCCGAGACGAAGCACAGAGGATATCAACCCAGGGCATAAACGGTTCGCACTTCTTCAGGAGGAGCCGAAATTAGCTAATAATGGATTTAATGCCCGAGGAGAACCTCTCCCTATTTTCGGCTCAAAAACCAACCCAAGTAGCGAGAAAAACCGGAACTCGATTCTCTGGAAGGAGAGACCCTGAGTGCTGGGGATACCCGAAAGCGCAGGAGAACGGAACGAAAAATCTCGATATGACCTCCCTCACCAGAGACGGAGTGAGAGAGGAACCTAAGCGGGGGAAATCGTCGGTTGCTGAATATATGGATGGTAAAGATGAGTCATAGAAATTGGGCTAACCAATCGAGGCAAGAGTTAATCCGTGAAATCGAAGAACGGAGCCAAAAACTGAACCGGGCAAAACTCCGATTGCAGGAGATTCACAGTCCAAAAACCAATCACCGCAGGGAAGAGGCCTTAGACAGGAGTCCGGATGACAGACCTGCCGACGATGGAACCGAGGGGTTGCGGAACCCAGAGGAATGGTTAAGGCTGGCGTTGGATGTGGCGCAAATGGCAATATGTGAATGGGATATTAAGGGCGATCGCATCACCGGAACCCCAGGATATGAACTATTATGGGGTCGAGATTCGGGGAGTTTTAACGGCAGTTTTGCCGAATTCCTCGCCTGCATTCATCCCGATGACCGAGGAGCAATTACCGAAACCCTGGACAAAGCGCACCAAGGTTGTGGGAATTACCATCTGAAATTCCGAGTGATTTGGCCCGATCGCAGTACCCATTGGATCGAAAGCCAAGGTAAATTTTTCTACAGCGATCGCCAAGAAGTCATTCGCGCCGTGGCAACCCTGCTCAATATTGACCAACGGGTGAATGTCGAAACCCAATTGCGCCAGCAAAAACGGGCCCTGAGCGCCCTGAGTGCAGGCAATCACATCATCATTCACGGCAAAGAAGAACTCGATGTCTTGCAGCAAATCTGCGAAATGATGACCGCCATCGGGGGTTATGAATCTGCCTGGGTGGGATATGTAGCCGAAGATGACCCCAACCGGATCATCCCCGTAGCTCAAGCAGGAGAGAACCGAGAAGAATCACTCCAGACCAACCAAATCCTCGGGTCTGACTTAAGCTTAGTTACCCTAGTCCCGTTGATGCCAACGGGTGGGCCCCTCAGAGGACAACATCCCTATCCCGAGCCCTATCCCGAACCAGAGAATGCCACCGGGCGACGGCCCCTCAGGGAGGGGAGTTATACTTCAGCGATCGCCCTACCCCTGCTCAACGAAGGCCAGCTATTAGGCACCCTGAATCTCCGCGCCACCCAACCCGATGCCTTCGATCCCGACGAAGTGCAGTTACTCATTGAACTCACCCATGACCTCGCCTACGGCATCATCGCCCTGCGCCGTCAGCAGGAGCACGCCGCTGCTGAATCCGCACGCAGAGGGAGTGAAGAAAAATTGCGCCTCGCCTTGCAAGCATCCAACATGGGCACTTGGCAATGGGAAATTTGCGGCGATCGCACCGGAAGCGATCGCATCCGGGTGACCTGTTCCCTAGAATGCCTCCACCTCTTCGACATTGACCCCGACACCTTTGACAACAGCTACACCGCCTTTGAAGCCTGCATTCATCCCCAGGACCGCACCCTCGTCCATCAAACCGTAGAAGAAGCCATCAATAATGGGCAACCCTTCGAGCTTGAATATCGCGTCATCTGGGGCGATCGCACCATTCACTGGCTCAAAGCCCGGGGCAACGCCTTCTGGGACCCCAGCGGCCAACCCCTGGGAACCCTCGGCATCGTCATGGATATCACCGATCGCAAACGGGCCGAACTCCAAATCCAACAACTCCTCGCCACTGAACGAGTCGCCCATACCGCCGCCCAACTCGCCGGAGAGCAAATCTCCAACATCCTCGAAAGCATCACCGACGGCTTTATCGCCCTGGATACCCAGGGACAGTACACCTACGTCAACCAAAAAGCCGCCCAACTCCTGCAAAAACGCCGGGAAGACCTCTTATGTCAGAAAATCTCCACCCAATTTCCCGAAGTCACCCGACCGCAATTTTATCAAGCCTGCCAACAAGCCCGAGAGCAACAAACCTCCATTTACCTCGAAGAATATTACCCCCCCTACGATTGCTGGTTTGAAAACTATATCTACCCCGCCAAAGATGGACTCTCGATTTTTTTCCGAGACACCACCGAACGCAAACGCTCACAACAAGCCTTACAACAAGCCAAACAGAACCTAGAAAGTCAAGTTAGAGCACGCACCGAACAATTACGCACAGCCAACGAACGCCTAGAAAACGAACTCCAACACCGCCAGCGCGTTGAACAAGTCTTACAACGCGCCTATCAGCGCTTGCAGTTCCACGTGGAAAATACCCCCCTGGCGGTGATCGAATGGAACCGGGAATGGCGGATTTTAAATTGGTCCGCCCAAGCGGAAAAAATCTTTGGGTGGCAAGCGGAGGAAGTCTTTGGTAAATCCGATATGGACTGTCCCTTGATTTACGAAGCGGACCTCGAAGCAGTCACCCAGAGTCGGAACCTACTGGTTTCGGGAAAACAACCGCGAACAGTCTGCTGCAATCGCAACTACACCAAAGACGGACGGGTGATTGATTGTGAATGGTATTATTCTGCCCTATTCGCCCCAACGGGGGAGTTAATTTCCGTTTTGTCCCTGGTCCTGGATGTCAGCGATCGCACTGAAGCCTTGTCCGCCCTACATTCCAGTGAAGCCCGTTTCCGCAATGCCTTTGACTATGCCACCATTGGCATGGCACTGGTGGCCCCCGATGGTCATTGGTTAAAAGTCAATCGCGCCTTATGCGAGATTCTCGGCTATGACGAGGGGGAATTGCTGGAAAAAACATTTCACGAAGTCACCCATCCCGAAGATCGAGACACGGATCTCCAGTCCCTCCAGGACTTACTCGCTGGGGAGATTCCCTCCTATCAGACGGAGAAGCGCTACTGTCACAAACAGGGACAGGTGGTTTGGGTTCAGTTGTCTGCATCCTTAGTCCGGGATTCCCGAGAACGCCCCCTTTATTTAATTGCTCAGATTCAAGATATCACCGCCCGCAAACGCGCCCGGGAGGAGTTGCACTCGTCCCGGGCCCGGATTGCGGCGATTCTGGAATTGGCTGGGGATGCGATTATCTCCATTGATAGCCATCAAAGGATTACCTTATTTAATCAAGCCGCAGAGCGGATTTTTGGCTATAGTGCAGTTCAATTGCTGGGGCAACCTTTGGAGAAATTATTGCCGTTGTGCTTAGATAGGACCGGGGAATCTGGGGTGAGTGGAGGGGGATGTTCCGCCCATCTGGCCCGGATGATGGACCAGTCTGGGGAAGTGATTGGGTTGCGCCAAGATGGGACGGAGTTTCCGGCGGAAGTGTCTATTTCCGAGGTAGAAATTGCCGGGGAACAGGTGTTTACCTTGTGTTTACGGGATATTACCGATCGCAAACGGGCCGAAGCTGAACGGGCGAAGTTAATTGAGATTCTGGAGGCGACTCCGGATTTTATCCTCTCAGCGAGGGTGGATGGGACGGTTTTTTATTTAAACAAGGCGGCGCGGACTATTCTCGGGGTCCCGCCCGAGTGCCCTTTAGAACCGTTTCAGATTTTCCAGTCTCATCCGGGGTGGGCGAATGAGATTATTCAAAATGAGGGTATTCCCACGGCGATCGCCCAGGGGACTTGGATTGGAGAAACCGCCCTGGTGACTCCCGAAGAGGTGGAAATTACTCTTTCAGAGTTGATTATCGCCCATAAATCTCCCGAAGGGGCGGTGACGATGTTTTCTAGTATTGCCCGGGATATTACGAAACAGAAGGAAATCGAAGCCACCGTGCGAGAATCGGAACGACGCTGGCGCCGGTTGTTGGAAACGGTGCAGTTAGCGGTGGTGGGACTCGATCGCCGGGGTGGGATTGAATATGCCAATCCGTTTTTCCTGGAGTTGGTGGGGTATGCGCTTTCAGAAATTCAGGGTAAGGATTGGTTTGAGTTGTTTATTCCCACTCATCAGCAGCGCAGGCATTCGGAGGTGTTGGAGGAGTTGCGAACCCCTGATTTTTATTCTCATCCTCAGAGTATTATTGTTACTCGGTCTGGACAAGAGAAAATTATTGCTTGGAATAATACGGTGTTGCACGATTTGCGGGGGGTGGAAATGGGGACCCTGAGTATCGGCGAGGATATTACGGAACGGGATGCGATCGAACGGATGAAGGATGAGTTTATTTCTGTGGTCAGTCATGAACTTCGCACCCCCTTAGCTTCGATTCACGGGGCCTTGAATTTGATTTCCAGTGGGTTGATTGACCCCGTGGGAGAGAAGGGGCAACGGGTGATCGAGATCGCCTCGGACAGTGCCGATCGCCTGGTGCGCTTGGTCAATGATATTCTAGATCTCGAACGGTTAACTTCAGGCAAAATTGCCTTAATCAAGGAACGGCACTCCCCCCGGGATTTGATTGAAAAGGCGATCGAAACCATGCAAGTGATGGCAAATCGAGCAGAGATCAATTTTGGCGTCGAATGTGACCCCAATTTGGAGTTATTGATTGATGGCGATCGCATCATTCAAGTCCTGACTAATCTCTTAAGCAATGCCATCAAATTTTCCCCCCCAGCTTCTACCGTTGGGATTTCCGTTCAAGGCCGGACCCTTGGTCCTAACCCCCGGGGACAACTCGATGCCGACCCCTCCCCATCCCTGATTTTATTTGCGGTTCAAGATCAAGGTCGGGGCATTCCCGAAAATAAAATGGAAAGTATTTTTGAACGATTCCATCAAGTTGATGCCTCCGATTCCCGCAAAAAAGGAGGCACTGGATTAGGATTGGCGATTTGTCGCAGTATCATCCAGCAACATGGCGGTAGAATTTGGGTGGAAAGTGTTCTCAATGAAGGCAGCACCTTTTATTTTACCTTACCTGAAATTATCCCGGAAACTTCTCCACAGGAGGCCAACCATGAACAAACGAATTTTAGTCATTGATGATGAAGATGGCTTACGGGAAATTATTCAATTTTCCTTGGAAGTTGTAGCGGGATGGGAGGTGTTCACCGCCAGTTCCGGACGGGAAGGGATTGCTTTAGCTCAATCGCAACAGCCCGACGCCATTTTACTAGATGTCATGATGCCCGAAATGGATGGACCCAGTACCTTTCGGGCCTTAAAAAGCCATGCGGCTACTGAACAAATTCCCACGATTTGGTTAACAGCCAAGGCTCAAATTCGGGAACAAAAAGAACTGATTGAATTAGGGGGTGCCGGGGCAATTCTTAAGCCATTTAAGGCTGAGAATTTAGCCCAGGATGTGCGAAAAATTTTACAATGGAGTGAATGAATATCGGATTGTTATCGATCAATTAGCTAAAGGGCAATGTTGATTTAATATGCCGGTTCCTTACCGGAAAACCGGAATGGGTCTCAACTCAAGATGAGCGATCGCCGCCGTTAAGGATTTATAAAGGCGAGGTTTGCTCAAATTTCCCCAGTTCCGACCAACAGTCGAGTTTCCTGTGGGTTCAACCGGGGAGTTTTATCAGAGTTCAACCGGGGATTTTCCTGTGGGTTCAACCGGGGAGTTTTCCCAGGGTTCAACAGTTGAGTTTTCTGTGGACTGGGCTTGGCATTCTGAAATCGCATCGAGTCTGATAAATTAACCAGATGGGGATGGTGATTGGGCTCGCGATTCCATCCGGGTTCAGTGGTAACCAAGTCTACTTGATTGTGGAAGTGACTCAGGGTCCGGGAGGAACATATCGGTTCGGAAAAATCGGGCATAAACTGCCAACAATGTTGACAAAACCAATCAACCTGGCTATGGCGAATATGGCGCAAGAGTGGATAAGAGCAACAAGGACAAGAACTCATAATATGACACCCAATTCATGCTTTTGATGGAAACCGACAACCTATGAAGCTAAATCTGACCCGTCCCGAGAAAAATTCCTGTAACATGCAGACCATCAGGGGTGTCCCGGGGAATGAGCTGATTCAGTCATTGACTTACACCCTAGGCAGAGATTGTGAATTACTCGTGAATTGTTAGGGGATCTTAACAAAACGCAATAAATCCCCAAACCCTTGACTGATTTGGAGGCAGACCGTGACCTTCACAAATACTTCACTTTGTTTTTGTACGGTTTCAGAACAGGTCAACTCATACTCAATTCCACGGCAGCCGATAATTTTAAAGATTTAGGCCATTCCGGGAGTTCAAACTTGTTCAGGGGAGACTACCCTAAAGGTGAACAGTCCCCTGCCGCCTCGATCTCTCCCAGAGTGGGATTGACTGAAATTTACCCGATCATTTATAAAAAACCCATCGATTAGCTATGTTACAAACCCTTACCCCTTGTGTGGCCAAGGATAGGACGGTATTAATGTCTCCTTTGAAAAGTGTCAACAGTGACCGAAAAGAACGGCTACATACGGAAGTCGCCCTGGATGTTTTCAAGGCGAGGAATCCCGCTTTAGTGATTGCCGTGAAAAACTTTTTGAAGGTGTTACCGACCCCTCAAGCGATCGAAGAAGTCTTGAAAGAAGCAACCTATGAACTGGCGGAAGTTGATCCCGAGGCTTGTCGGTGGTTAGTTCAGAATTCCTTATTGCTAATGCCGGAACTGGATTTAACGGCGGAAGCTTGTGCCTTGGCAGTGCAGAAATTAAAAGCCAGTGGATTTGAGGAAGGACAAGATTTTCACCAGGAATCCCGCAGGCAGTTACAGTTAAGTGAGGCAGCTAAGTCTCAGTTACAGGTGGGCAACTCGATTTTAGAGGATCTGATGTTAGAAGAACTGTTACAAGTGGGCTAATCCAGTGTCCAGTACCGGATGAGGATTGACGCATTCTTTCAGATCCCACCCTAAATGTAGGATTGATGCGCGCATCAACCCTACCGCCTAATGGGTTTATGGGTAAGTCCTGAATATTAACCGTCTCTTCGCGAAGCCCCCAGCCTTAACGGTTATAATAAGGCAAACCCTATAACCGTTAAGAAAAATTGTCCATGATACCCGTAATTCTGGCTGGGGGGAAAGGGGAACGCTTTTGGCCCCTGAGTCGCCGATCGCGACCCAAGCAGTTTCTAAGTTTAGATGGCACTGGCGTCAGTCTACTCCAAGCCACCGCGAATCGGTTGCTGGCAGTCGCTGGAGGTTGGGACGGATTGTGGGTCGTCACTAATGCCCAGATTGCTGATGGCATCAAGGAACAGTTACCCCAACTCCCGGAAAAAAACATCCTGATTGAACCCCAGGGACGGGATACGGCACCGGCGGTGGCATGGGCGGCGATCGAAATTGAGCGTCGGGAGGGTCCCGAGGCAGTGGTGGGATTTTTCCCGGCAGATCATTGGATTGGCGATGAGGATGCCTACGGCAAAACCCTCGCGGCAGCGAGTCAACTGGCAACGGAAAAAGCGGCGATCGTCACCCTGGGAATTGAACCCACCGAACCCTCCACAGGCTACGGTTATATCGAACAAGGAGAGGTAATCGCCCCTTATCAGGGATTAAACGCCTACCGCGTTAGTCGCTTTACGGAAAAACCCGACTGCACCAAAGCCGAAGAATTTATCGCCACAGGCCGCTATACCTGGAATAGCGGAATGTTTATTTTTCGCGCTGGAGTGGTCATCAATGAGCTAAAAACCCATGCTCCTGAGATTTTTGAACCCCTAGCCCAAAAAGGGGTAGCCGCCTATGCCGAACTCCCCAAAAAGAGTATTGATTATGCGTTAATGGAAAAAACCCAGTTAGCTTATGTGATTCCTGCTGCCTTTGGTTGGGATGATTTAGGCGACTGGAACGCCTTGGAACGACTCCTCAAGGGCGACAAAACCAATGTGGAACTGGCCAACCATATCGGACTGGACACTAGCGGTGCAATCCTCTATGCCAGTAGCGACGATGAGCGCATTGTCACCATTGGATTAGAGGATATCGTGATTGTGCGCGATCGCCATGTCACTCTGATTGTCAAAAAAGACCGCACTCAGGATATTAAACAAGTCCTGAAACAGTTAGAAAATGATCCCCGATTTAGCTCAGAATTATAATAGACCTCTTGCAAAAATCCGGATTGATCCCCCCAACCCCCCTTAAGAAGGGGGGCTTTAAAGAATTTTGCAAGAAGTCTAATATAGCACCCAACTGTCACTGAACATTCTGGGAAACTTTATATTTGCCTAGGGCGATCGCACCGTTCGCGCATCTCAATTTGAATTGCAAGGAAAGACAAATCCATGACCGAAACCACCAACCTCACACCATTAGAAACCATGAACGCCTCCGATAGCGAACTCCATACCGAAGAGAAATTTTGGGGAACCGTCACCGTCTTAGAAACCGGCGATCGGTATCGCATCTCCCGAGTTGAAGTCAAACCCGGACATCGGATGAAAACCCAAATTCATTATCACCGGAGTGAACATTGGATCGTTGTCTCCGGGACTGCCAAAATCATCTGTGGCGAAACCGAATCCCTGCTGATTCAAAACCAGTCTAGCTACGTTCCCGTCTGTACCCCCCATCGCCTCGAAAACCCTGGCGTGATTCCTCTGGTCTTAATCGAAGTGCAAAATGGAGAATTTCTCGGGGACGAAGATATAATCCGTCTCGAAGAAGATGACAAAGAAGGGTAAACGAGAAAAGATCGAGACAAAGTAAGAACAGAACGGGAAGAATCTGTGGATTATCCCTCAAAACCGGACTATTTTTAGGAGTCTCTATAGAGGTTCTCATGAATATACGGTACAGCCCTCACCCCAAACCCCTCTCCCACTTTGGGAGAGGGGCTTTGA
>CAYUEH010000122.1:0-3780 GCA_964442465.1 uncultured Laspinema sp.
GCAATTTGGAGATCTCGTCGGTAGAGGTATTCTCCGATGATCGCGCCTAACAGCGGACCGATAAAAATGCCAAGTAAAGGGCCGCCAAATGGTAAGGCGGGGAGTAGCCCTAAAAAGCCCACGAAAAAGCCCACGATCGCCCCGATTTGTCCCCACTTGCTGGCCCCGCCTCGTTTCGCCCCGAAATAGGTGGCTAATAAGTCGATGGTCACACTCAGCACTAAAACAGCGATCGCCACCCCTAATGCCCAACCCACGGTCCCAAAACCCTGGGCGATCGCCCAGATGATAATCGATCCCAAAATTAAACTCGACCCGGGAACCCCCGGAACCACAGCGCCGATGACTCCCAAAATCATCACGGCAATCAGTACCCAATACAAAATTGTCATAAGCTCTTAAATGAATGCGGGTGCAAAACTATTTTGAACGGTAATTCGTGAGCCATATTTTAGTCACTCTCTAAATAATGACTCAAATTCTCGGCTATTTTCTCAGCAATCCCCTCAATCCACCGTTCATCCTGTTTCGTGTAACTGCGCGGAGCATTCGCCCCCAAAATCAGCACCCCGCGACTGCCCAACGGTTGACAAATCACCCCCTGGGTATTTTCCGGTAAATAATCAAACTCAATCCGTCCCGGATATAACTTCAGCGCCACCAAATAAACCGGCTTCTGCTGGGCGATCGCCCGTTGCACGATCGCCCCAGGTTTCACCTCCCTTTTCGGCCCTAAAATCCCCCGACGCAGCAGCACTCGCCCGTCATACCACACCACCAGCGATCGCGTTACCGTATTCGTCAGCAACATCAGGGACGCCCATGCCAACTCCGTTTTGCTCCGTTCCGGCAAATCCGGGGCCAGTTCAAACCCCTCTTCCCCCATTAACTCCACCGATTCCGGCGCTCTCGGTTGCACCTGTTGCCAAAGTAACCCCGTTAAAATTAACAACGCACTTAAAATCACCCCCAAGACATCCGATCGCGCTTGGGAATTCGTCACTTCAACACTTAACACCCGATTGGCAAAAAAAAGCACCCCGCCCAATCCACCCGCAACCAGGGGTAAGCGCCGCAATACTACATTCTCATCCGGTTTAGCCATACTCAAACAATCATCCCATCAGAGATTGGGCACCGCGCCAGAAAAACTCTTGAGAATTTAGAACTCAAAATTCTAAATCCTCAACTGCTTACGCCTCCTCTGCCTCAATAATGCGCTGGAACAGATAACCCGTTCCCCTCGCCGTCAAAATCAACTCCGGATTGCTCGGATCATCCTCTAGCTTCGCCCTTAAACGAGAAATATGTACATCCACCACCCGAGTATCCACATGGCGCTCCGGCGTGTATCCCCACACCTCTTGCAAAATTTCCGATCGCGAAAACGGATCCCCTGACTTGCTGACCAACAGTTCCAACAAGCTAAACTCCATCCCCGTCAGACGAATCCGCTCATCTCCCTTATAAACCTGGCGTTTATTCGTGTCTATTCTGATATTCGCCACATGAATGACGCCCGAGCTGGGAATGCCAGAAGCACCCGTTTTCTCAACTCGCCGTAGTACCGAACGGATCCGGGCTTCAAGTTCCTTGGGTGAAAACGGCTTGACCACATAATCATCCGCTCCCAACTCCAATCCGGTGATGCGATCGGCCACATCTCCCAGGGCTGTTAGCATGATGATAGGGACATCAGATTCCTTTCTCAACTCTTGACAGACGCCATAGCCATCTAGCTTCGGCATCATCACGTCCAGTACCACCAGGTCTGGATTCTCCGTCCGAAAGGTTTCTAGTGCTTCTTCCCCGTCTGCCGCTGTGACCACATCGTAGCCAATCATGGAAAGCCGTGTTTCCAGAATTCGACGAATACTAGCTTCGTCATCGACTACGAGTATTTTTTCCTTATGGTTTTCCAAGATACTCAAGGCTCCTTAAGCGTCTTATCTAATCTTTAATTTTTAATACTGTACCATTTGGATTGTCTTGCTCTGAGCCAGCAGAGTAATCTGATGACTCACCACTGATTCATCCAGTACATTTTTTGCCTCCACTCATTACTCAGGGTCAATATCAATAACGAATGCCTAAGCAGCGAACTCAATATATTTGTGACGAGTGCGGAGCCGAATTTCCCCAATGGTTTGGCAAGTGCCCCGCCTGCGATACTTACGGGTCTCTTACCGAGCAAGTGATTCCCGCGACTTCTAGCAACCCTTCCCGGCCTAGTTTAAGTGGAAATTCCTGGATGCGGGAGGGGGGGGGAGATCAAAACAAATCCGAGGGACAGCCGCGATCGTCGTTTAAATTATCTCAGATTGCCGAACAGAGCATTGCTCGGTGTTCTTCAGGATATGGAGAGATGGATCGGGTCCTTGGAGGTGGGATTGTCCCGGGTTCCTTGGTCTTGATTGGTGGGGAGCCCGGAATTGGCAAATCCACCCTGCTGCTGCAAGTGGCGAGTAATCTGGCCCTAGACCATCGGATCCTGTATGTTTCCGGGGAGGAGTCTGGACTGCAAGTCAAATTGCGTGCTCAGCGCTTAATTAGCGGAGTGGACAATGGAGTGCTGGAGGAGGAGACCCCACCCGAGATCCCGGAAATCGCCGATGAGACGGTCGAGATAGAAGAATTCAATGGCAACGAGGAGGAACGGTTCACCCTCTCGCCTGCTCTCCCCGAAAATCCTTTTGGACCTGACTTAGTACCAGAACCCTTACGGGAAAATGACAATCAACTGACGTATCAGCCAGAGGAGATGGAGCAACTAGAGGAAACCCAAGCGACTCTAGAAACGCCACCGGAGACGGTAAAACAACCGGCAACGACTCAATCCCAAGAAGAACCTCGGTTTTATTTATTGCCGGAAACGGACCTTGAAGAAATACTGCGGGAATTGGAATCTCTGAAACCCTATTTAGCGGTGATTGACAGTATTCAGACGATTTACTTTCCCTCTCTGACTTCCGCACCGGGATCCGTTGCACAGGTTCGAGAATGTACTTCGGCGCTGATGCAGGTTGCCAAGCGAGAGAATATTACTTTATTTATTGTGGGTCACGTCACGAAAGAGGGTGGGATTGCGGGACCGAGGGTTTTGGAACATTTAGTGGATACGGTGCTGTTTTTTGAAGGCGATCGCTTTGCCAGTCACCGTCTGTTACGTTCCATGAAAAATCGATTTGGTGCCACCCATGAAATTGGCGTCTTTGAGATGGTGGCGAATGGACTCAAAGAAGTGGCTAACCCGTCTGAGCTGTTTCTCGGCAGTCGGGATGATTTTTCCTCGGGTTCTTCTACGATTGTGGCTTGTGAAGGCACTCGTCCGATTGTGGTGGAGTTGCAGGCATTAGTTAGTCCCGCCAGTTTTGGGTCCCCGCGTCGAGCGACTACGGGGATAGATAGTAACCGACTGGTGCAAATTTTAGCGGTTTTAGAAAAACGAGTGGGGGTCCCCCTGTCGAAGTTGGATACTTATGTGAGTTCCGTGGGGGGGTTGAATGTCAGCGAACCCGCTGCGGATTTGGGGGTGGCGATCGCCGTGGTGGCGTCTTTTCGCGATCGCATTGTCGATCCCCATACGGTGATTATTGGAGAAGTTGGTCTGGGGGGTCAAGTTCGTCCGGTGTCTCAATTAGAATTGCGCCTGAGAGAAGCGGCGAAACTGGGATTTAAACGGGCGATCGTTCCCCACGGCCAAAATCCTCCTGACTTGGGATTGGAGGTGATTTCCGTCTCTAAAGTGCTGGACGCTATCATTGAAGCCATTCCGGGTCC
>CAYUEH010000122.1:3880-11153 GCA_964442465.1 uncultured Laspinema sp.
ACCGTGAATGACTTGGATGGCAACACCTTGAGTAATAGCAACAAATCCGTGCTAGACGAACTAAGCGCCTTAATCTGGGGAACCTCTTTATTTGGAGGTAAAATTACTGGTGCTTTAAATTCTGGGATTTTAGGCCACCTTTCCCTGGCTCAATTAAGCCATTTATTTATCATTTGGCGGAATGCTACATTTCTCCCCCAAAATTCTCGCGTGCGGCTAATATTCATCGAAGCACTGATTAAGGGGATTATCGTAGCCCTCCACCCCTCGAAGTTTCATCAAACGGACTTGTTTGCCGATGCTAATCCCATCAAAGGCTCAGAGTACAGTCAAATTCAGGCATGGCTAAAACGGAGGGTAACCGCTTTACGGCAAGAGGCATTTGGCAGTTATGAAAGCAAATGTTGGTTAAAAAATATTGCCCAAAGTCCAATCCTTTGTGGGAGTGCAGAAGAAATCTTGAGTTTGGATATTAGGACTCGCAGTCACCAACTTCAAGACCTCAAAAAACAGATAGAATCTGAACTTTATATTGATGCTCTGCCCGAAAAAATCAGGAATAATTTTCGTTCTGATTGGTTGCCATCGGTTAGTTTGATTTTATCCAAGACTCTTCACAAAAATCAACTATTTTTAGATTTTCTGGAAGATGAAACTGAAAACTTTGCCGCTTTTCAATGGGATGCACTTTCTAGTATTGAAGATATCCGAGGGGTTATTTATCAAGTTAAAAACCTATTAAAACATCCTCAGAATTATTTAAGTTTTATTCAAGTGATTGAGTTTGATACGGAATTTCTCTATCAAGAGGTGCAAAAATTAGACAATCAAGATTCAGGTTTATCCAGCTTGATAGAAGATGTTTCACGAACCAAGAATCAACGAATTGCTTTAACCGACCCTAAGGTGGAAAAAGTTTTAGAACTGTTAGAAAATAGTCAGGAACTTGAAGACTCTCCCTCTAAACAGGAAAGACTAGAAAAAGATCTGACAAATCCCTCTGATTTTTCGCCGAGCCGTGATAATCCGGAGAGAAAACGGTCACCTGTAGCATCGGTGGTGCTGACGGGACTCCCGGTTCCCCGTGCCGAGTCAAGTCTGAATGCAATGCGCCCAATCTGGCGATGTGTCAATACTCTGAGCGGTCATTCGGACTCGGTGGTCTCTGTGGCATTTGGTCAGCAACATCGTGAACCGGAACGGCGATCGCCTTATTTGGTAGTCAGTGGGAGTTGGGATAAAAGCATCAATATTTGGCACTTAAGAAATTTAGAAAAATCCCAGGGATTACCCAATAGCATCACCGATAATTCCGCCTCCATTTATTCCGTTGCGATTAGTCCCGATCGCCAATTTTTAGCCACAGGTTGTGCCGATTCCAAAGTTCGACTCTGGCATCTCCCAACTAATCGGCGGCTGCATATTTTAACAGGTCATTCCGTACCCATTTATTCCGTTGCCTTTAGTCCCAATGGAGAAATTCTGGCCTCCGGTAGCGGCGACCAAACCATTAAACTTTGGCAGGTTTCTACCGGAGAATTACTCGGCACCCTCATCGGACATTCTAGTTTTGTTTATTCCGTCACCTTTAGTCCCGATGGTCAGCTTCTAGTCAGTGGAAGTACCGACAAAACCATTAAAATTTGGCAATTAAAAACTCAACAATTGGTCCGGAATTTGATAGGAAATTCCCCCGTGACTTCTGTTTCTTTAAGTCCCAACAGTCACATTTTAGCCAGTGCCAGTCGGGATGAAACCATTAAACTCTGGCAAATCCAGGGTAGTTCTTCTGACGGAGGGACCAGAGCCGCCCCTACCCGGACCTTGCGGGGTCATACCGCCGAAGTGCTTTGCGTCGCCATTAGCCCGCGATCGCCTGTATTAGCCAGTGGTTCTCATGATAAAACCATCAAGCTATGGCATTTAGAAACCGGCGAATTAATTGGCACCCTCACCGGCCATTTTGATTCTGTTAATGCCGTTGCCTTCAGTTCCGATGGTCATTTCCTCGCCAGTGGTTCCCATGACAAAACCGTGAAGATTTGGCGACCTTTTTATTAGACCTCTTGCCCAATTCTCAAAAGCCCCCCTTCTTAAGGGGGGTTGGGGGGATCTATCCGGTATTTTGCAAGAAGTTTATTAATTATTCGGCCTTGACAAACTCTAAATAAGCGCGACTTAACTCTTGCACCGCTAAATCATACAATTGCTTCCCATGTTCAGGCGTTGCCAAATCTGGATTAGAACCCATTCTCCCATCGGGATATTTGCGGCGAAAATCTACCGCACCATAAATCGGATAACCGGAAGCTACTTGTTTGGATAAAGGAGCGGTTTTAATCGATTCAGGATAAACATACTGGGTGAGCGCTACTTCGCTAGGAGTAGCATGGGAACCTTCTTGATTCCCATATAACTCTTTAGCGAGTTTATAAACCGAACTGCAAGTAAACCAATTAGCGATTTGGCACTGGATAGAGTCGCCATTGGGGAGGTTTAAACCCCCGATGGTATGATAGGTTTCCGAAAATGCTGCTTTCAGCGTAGCAATATTTCCGCCATGACCATTAATAAAGAAAAATTTAGTAAATCCCGCCTGAGCTAAACTGGTCAGATAGTCTTGAATCACCAGAATTAAGGTACTGGGACGGAGGCTGATTGTCCCGGGAAAAGCGGTATGATGCAACGCCATTCCTACATTAATGGTGGGACCTACGACCGCCTGGGTGGCTTCCCCAACCCCTCGGGCGATCGCCTCGGCACAAATCGCATCGGTGCCAATTAATCCCGTAGGGCCATGTTGTTCCGTCGAACCAATCGGCAGAATGATTCCCCTGTGTTCCTTGAGATACGCTTCGACTTCAGGCCAGGTACTTAAGTGCAATAACATGAGGGTGCGGGGTCAAAGGATAAAAGTGCGTGTTAAATGGATTCTCGGGATTTAAGCCGAAGTTCCCATCAAGCCTGGGTAGTTTACCATTTTTAGGATTAAATAGCGCCAGGAAAATTGGCGATCGCACCCTTAACCTGCGATCGGTAAATTTGGATACCCTGACCGACACATATTTAATGGCCGTTTTGTTGTAACAATGGAAATGATATTAATCACAACAATCATTAATCATGTTTTCTGTGGAAGCAACCAAAACCCTTCCTAGGGCAGAATTCAGCAAAAATCATCGGATCTTAGTCGTAGAAGATGAAGACCTGATTCGGGAAATGCTGGTTTTAGCCTTAGAGGAGGAAGGTTACGAAGTCAGCATTGCCGCAGATGGGCAGAGCGCCCTCAACAGTTTGTATCGAGCCGAACCCGTCTCAACGGATTTTCCCTTTGACTTAATTGTTTTAGATATCATGCTCCCCCAAGTCAACGGACTGGATTTGTGTCGTCTCCTCCGCCAACAAGGGAACCCCGTGCCGATTTTGATTTTGAGTGCCAAAGGCAGCGAAACAGACCGGGTATTAGGGTTAGAAGTAGGGGCGGATGACTACTTGACCAAACCCTTCAGCATGAGGGAGTTTATTGCGCGATGTCGGGCTTTATTTCGTCGTCAACGCCTGAATGGGTTAATGGATCCCCAAGTCTTGCGATTTGGAGAGATTACGTTATATCCCCAGGAATGTCGAGTGATGGTTTCCACGGAAGAGGTTAATTTATCTCCCAAAGAATTTCGGCTGATTGAGCTATTTATGAGTTATCCCCGTCGGGTGTGGTCCCGGGATCAGTTACTCGATCGCGTCTGGGGTCCGGATTTTGTCGGAGATAGCAAAACCGTTGACGTTCATATCCGATGGTTACGCGAAAAATTAGAGCGGGACCCCTCCCAACCGGAGTACATCATTACCGTCCGGGGATTTGGGTATCGGTTAGGGTGAAACCGGCGATCGGTTAAACCACCTCCTGGAGATACCTCTAGCAACCATCCCTCAATTGCTTATATCATGAGACGAAAAGCGTGAAAAATATTTTCAAAGTCCCTCTCCTCTTAGGAGAGGGATTTAGGGAGAGGTTCCGATCGCCTGAGTTGATCCCAAATCATCAACGACTGGAGCCTGCCGGATTCATAACGGCTGAAAATGGCTGAACCCGATCGCGCTGTGGAGTCAATCACTCTTAACGCCAAAGCGCTCTATATTGAGGAAGCGAAATGGCTATCGTCGCATTTTTCCTGGGCCTAGCTGTGGGAATTGGATTTTGGCTGTGCCAGCAGTTTTGGATGCGCCAGCAGTTACGGCAATGGTTGGGAGGGCAGACAGTCGATTCCTTTGGCTTATATATGCCAATGATGTCTCGATTGCGCCGAGCGATCGCTTGGATGAAACAAGAGCGACAAGAGCTAGAAGCCCAAGTAGAAGAGGGACGGCAATTATTACAAGTTGCTCCCGTCGGGTATCTCCAAGTCGATGAAGAAAACCAATTAGTCTGTTGCAATTCCCAAGCGCAGGAGATTCTCCAGATTCAGAAGTGGGAACCGAGTTACCCGCGTCTCTTACTGAAATTCGTGCGGTCCTACGAATTGGATCAGCTCATTGACAATACTCGACAACAGCAAAAACCGCAGATGCGAGAGTGGGTGTTTCATCCCGCTTGTCAAAATGGGTTAGAAATGGGAAAAACGCGATCGCTTACCTTACGCGGCTATAGTTGGCCCCTAGGGGAGGGCCAAGTGGGGGTATTTTTAGAAAATCGCCAACCCCTAGTTACCCTGGCGCAAAACCGCGATCGCTGGATGAACGATTTAGCCCATGAACTGAAAACCCCCCTCACCAGTATTAGCCTAGTCGCAGAAGCCTTACAAGGCAGGTTAGAACCTCCCTGGAGTCAGCGCGTCGAACGATTATCTGGAGAAACGAATCGGTTGATTAAACTGGTCCAAGACTGGCTCGAACTGAGTCATTTGGAAGTAGATCCCGGGGATAAACTGGTAATCAAATCCGTGGAGATCTGTGCCTTGATTCAGTCCGTCTGGCAAACCCTAGAACCGTTAGCCCGTCAGAAACAGATTAATTTTGAGTATTCTGGACCGGAACAGGTCTGGATAGAAGCTGATGAGTCCAAACTCTACCGCGTCTTTTTGAATATCCTTGATAATAGTATTCGGTACAGTTCACCCCAGGGCAAAATTCAAGCCATCATTGGGACTGAGATGGTGGGCGAGGGTAACCCTCAGAGCCAACCAACCTGGGAACGAGAAATTGTCCAAATTGATATGATCGATTCAGGATCGGGCTTTAGTCCATCGGATATCCCTTATATCTTCGATCGCCTCTACCGAGGGGACCCAGCCCGCGCTAGACAGTCCCTTGACCCGAATCAAGGCTCGGGGAAAGCCTATTCCACCAGTCCAGGCTCTGGTTTAGGTTTAGCGATCGCCGAACAAATCATCACCGCCCACGGAGGCACCATTAAAGCCAGCAATCATCCTGACACCGGGGGAGCTTGGTTGCAACTGCGACTCCCTTGCGAGCGGGCCATTCTCAATTCCCAACCCTAAAATTCGGGGTCCCCAACTCCCATCCAGTCAAACGTATCCCCTAATACCGTTTTCCGAACCCGTTTTGTCAAATTATTAACCATTTGTAGCGTTATTTTTAAACCCAATGGCTAGTCAAGCCGGACTCTCTGCTTCGTCCTATAGTAAAAATTCTAGATTGACTCATTTTAGGCGGAAAGTAAAACGCTTAGAGCGCGATATCTTGCGGATGGGTGCCTTAGTGGAAAATTCTTTCCGTCTAAGTCATCAAGCTTTATTTGCCCGAGATTTGTCCGCTGCCGAAGCAATTCCCTTACTCGACAAACAAATCGATCGCTTTTATCGGCAAATCGAAGCCGAATGTGTCATGCTCATGACCTTGCAAGCCCCAGCCGCAATGGATTCCCGCTTACTCGGGGCCTTTATGCAGCTCGTGCGAGACCTCGAACGCATTGGTGACTATGCTCAGGATATCTCCGAAATTGCCGTCCAACTCTTTCCCTATCCCCCCCATCCCTGTATGGCGGAAATTGAGGAAATGTCCCACCAAGCTAGAGCCATGCTGGCAACCAGTCTCGTCGCCTTAGCCGATCTTGATGCCGAAGTAGGTCAACGGATCAAGCAACTCGACTCGATTGTAGATGATGCTTATCATAACCTTTACCAGATCTTAGCCAATCAGCGCGATATTAAAGGAGTGGTTGAACCGCTGTTATTAATGGCGTTACTGATTCGCCACCTCGAACGAATGGCGGATCATGCGACCAATATTGGCCAGCGAGTCTCCTATATCGTCACAGGTCATCGATGATGAATATCAAACGTCGCGAATTCTTGCTGTTTTTGAGTGGATTTGCCGGTACTGTCGCCCTCAGTTCCCTGCAATCTTGCAATTTCCCCGGATTACAGTCATCACCCAAGAGTCTCAATTTTAAGCCCCTCAAAGGTCCTTTGCCAGTTCCCACCGATGGCATTGCACCGGCTCAACAAATCGCCGAGTACAGTAGCTATGAGGTTCTCGACGATCTAGTTCTTCCCGAGGGCTTTACTTACGATGCGATCGCCCAATGGGGAGACCCCGTGGGCGATTCTCGTTTTGGCTATAACAATGATTACCTCTCTTTCATTGAAACATCCCCCAATGAAGGCTATCTAGTCATTAACTTTGAATATGTCAGCGCCGGGACCTGGATGCAAACCTATCCGTTAGTCATTCAGAAACCCTTACCCCTAGAAGCGGTTAAGTCGGGAATGTCTAAGGCTTCCAGAGGAGAAGCACCCACCACGATTAATGCTTTTGCTCTGGCAGACAACAACCCGCTTAAAGCCCAAATTCAACAAATTTGTGAAGAAGCCTTAATTGATCAGGGACTCGGGGTGATTTCCTTACGACAAACCCCGGAAGGCCAATGGGAAAGGACCAATTCCTCCGCAGATCGTCGAATTTCCGGCATTTCTGGGTTAAAAGATGGCCGGTATTTAAAAGTCACTGGTCCTGCGGTGAAGATTTTTCAGAAACAGCAGGTACAGGGGTATCGCGATGGATTGGGCGATCGCATCATTGGCACCTTTGGCAATTGTGCTGGTGGGACGACCCCCTGGGGAACGGTATTGAGTGCGGAAGAAAATTTCCAATCCCAGGTGTCGGAACCCGTCTATGCCGATGGCTCCTCTTTCGACCCCGGGGAGTTACCGTTTAACTTGGCTGCTAATCGCCTCCACGGACAAGGGAATGTCTTGGGGTTAGCAGGGAATAAATATGGATGGATTGTAGAAATTGACCCCACGGACCCCAACGA
>CAYUEH010000123.1:0-1090 GCA_964442465.1 uncultured Laspinema sp.
TGTTCGATGCGGGGGTCGTGGGTGACGACTGCCACCGCTTTTTGATGGGTTTTGGCAACGTTGCTTAATAGCTGGATTACCGATTGTCCCGTTTGATAGTCTAGGCTGCCGGTGGGTTCATCGGCTAGGAGTAAGGGGGGGTCGTTGGCGAGGGCGCGGGCGATCGCCACCCGTTGTTTTTCCCCGCCACTTAAGGCAGGAGGGAAGAAATTGGCGCGATGGGCGATGTTTAACTCCTCTAATAAGAATTTAGCCCGTTGATGGGCTGCTACGCCTGTTTTTCCGGCTAAATTTAAAATCAGTTTGACGTTTTCTAGGACGGTGAGAAAGTTCAGCAGGCGGAAGGTTTGAAAAATGAATCCAATGTTTTTTAATCTAAAGTCGGTGAGTTCGGTTTGACTCAAACAAGTAACTTCGCAATCCAGAATTTTTATCATGCCTTCTGTGGGTTTTCCCATACAGCCTAACAAGGAGAGGAGGGTGGTTTTGCCACTGCCATTGGGTCCGCTAATCATGACGAGTTCTCCGGCGTTTAACTCTAGGTTGACATCTTCAACGGCTTGCACTAAGTTCAAATTTCTTTGTCCATACATTTTGTACAAATGTTCGGCTTTTAAGATAGAATAGTTGGGCATGATTAAGCTCTAAATACTTCTGCGGGATAGATATTTTTTAAGGTTCTAATGGGGGCCCATGTGCCAATGGCTCCCAGGATTAAGCACCCGACTAAGACTCCAGCCGCATCCTGCCAGGTAAAGACTAATAATAAGGAAGGAATCACTTCAGCGAGCAAGGGGGCAAAGGTAATATCGATAATAAATCCCAGGGAAAAACCCAATAAGGCGGCTAACATGGATTGTTTTAAGACGAGGGTTCCTAAAAAGTTTTGGGATGCACCGACGGCTTTTAACATGGCATAATCTTCTCGTTTTTCCAGAACGGAAGTGTACATCATCAGGACAATCACGGTTCCTCCGGTAATGGCTCCAAATAAGACGATAGTCCAGAGAATGGGCAGGACGCCAATTTCCATTTCTTCGACATTATTGGCGGCAAATTTAGCTTTAGGAATAAAGACTAAATCGGGAAA
>CAYUEH010000123.1:1190-2787 GCA_964442465.1 uncultured Laspinema sp.
GGTGCGCCAACTTGACTTTCTGGGTCAAATCCGAAAATATATAGGGTAACGGTTTTATCGGGAAATTCGGCGGGGGCAATGGCGCGCAGGAGACTATCTACACTTTTTACACCCTCCACTTGTAAAAGGGAATTTCCGAGGGTTTCGGGTAAAAAGGAAGAGGTTTTAATTAAGTTTCGGGTGTTGCGTTGACTGACCCAAACTGATGCTTGAGTATGTAACACATAACTTTTTGAGCCGTATTTTACTCCTTGGTAAACCCCGAGTAAAAAGAGCATGAGCATGACGCTAAAGGCAATCCCCAGAACGGCGATCGCAAAGCGTCCTTTCGCTTCCCAAATCATTCGCAGAGCAACGGGAACCATAAGCGAGTATCCTATCTAATAATCGATGAAGTGTTTTTGTTCACCCGTGAAGGCTATCATAGCGCGATCGCCCCGAAAAACCGACTCCCTCCCCTTACACCCCCTCTTGCCCCTGATTTAAACCGGGAAGAACCCGCCTGATTCGCCCCCAATCCTGTGCGATCGCCCCCCAATTTTGGGATTGACAGAACTGCAAAATCATGCTTTGAGCGGAAATCGCCCCAAACCATTCCGGTTTACTCCAAATCCGTGCAAAATTTCCGGTCGGGAAACGGGCTACAATAAACTTAGCTTGCCTAAATCAAAACATTAACATTTACGCGAAAGATTTTATCTGTGGAATTGCCAGAAAACGCCGCAAAACAATCGTTTGAGTTTGACTCGATAGAAGAGGCCCTCGCTGAAATTGCAGCAGGACGGTCCATTATCGTGGTCGATGATGAAAACCGGGAAAATGAAGGGGATCTGATCTGTGCGGCACAGTTTGTGACACCGGAAATCGTGAATTTCATGGCGGTGCATGGTCGGGGGTTGATTTGTCTGGCGATGACCGGCGATCGCCTGGATCAGCTCGACCTCCCCCTAATGGTAACCACCAACACCGACACCAACCAAACCGCCTTCACCGTCAGTATCGATGCCTCTCCTCAGCAGGGAGTCACCACGGGCATTTCTGCCGAGGACCGCGCCCGCACTATCCAGATTGCCATTAATCCCCACACCCAACCCAAGGATTTGCGCCGTCCCGGTCATATTTTTCCCCTGCGGGCCATATCTGGGGGGGTCCTGAAACGGGCGGGCCATACGGAAGCGGCAGTGGACTTGAGTCAACTCGCCGGACTCTACCCGGCAGGGGTCATCTGCGAAATTCAGAATCCCGATGGCTCAATGGCGCGATTGCCCGAACTCATCGAATATGCCGCCAAATATAACCTAAAAATGATCAGCATCGCTGATTTAATCGCCTATCGCCTCCAACATGAGCGGTTTGTGATTCGGGAAACCGTGGCGGCATTACCCACGGAATTCGGCCAGTTCCAAATTTACGGCTATCGCAATACCCTGGACAATAAAGACCATCTGGCGATCGTCAAGGGAGACCCCGCCAATTTTACCAATAAACCCATCATGGTGCGGGTCCATTCCGAATGCTTGACCGGGGATGCCCTCGGTTCCCTGCGCTGTGACTGCCGAATGCAACTCCAAGCTGCCCTGAAAATGATTGAAAATGC
>CAYUEH010000123.1:2887-9719 GCA_964442465.1 uncultured Laspinema sp.
GCGGGATTAAAGGGATATGGCTTAGAAATGGTCGATCGCGTTCCCCTGCTGATTGAGTCCAATCCGTTTAATTGCACCTATTTGGCCACCAAGGCGGAAAAATTAGGGCATATGCTCTTACAAACCTATTTGGTGACTGTGGCAATCCACTGGCAAGAACCGGAGTTGGAAGAGGGTCCTCCGGCCCAGGTGCAAGCCTGGTATGAACATTTAGAAAAAATCCGCGAACTCGCCTCGGAGCACCATCTGGTGCTACAAGAGGAAAAACGCCCGGTCACCGTGGCCTTATTTGGCAAACCTCAGTTAACCTTTCACCTGGGGTTTGACCAAGCGCATTTAGCCACAACGGATTGGTTTACCCATCCGGAACATCCATACATCCAGGCGATCGGTCGGATTCTCGATCGCCTCATTCTCTGGGCCGATATTAATCAACTCCAGTTCCTCGTCTCCACCGGGGTCGATCCCCTGACCAATCTCGGGGTGCAACTCCAACGCCAGTCTTTCCCCTTGAGCAAAATGCCGTCCCAACTGTGCGATCGCTTACATTCCCAAGTGATTTATTGCTTTAAGGGATAAGGGTGAAAAGTCGCGGAATTAGAGCAGAGAAATCGAGGCTGAAATGATGAGAGTTTGATCTCTCAAATTGAGCCGGGAAATCAAAAGGAGCGGAGAACGGGTAGCCGTTGCTACAATTAGGGGAATAATCCCCTCCGAATTTCTGGGGTTGATTAAACTCGTTTCAAAATTCTCATCCTCCCCCATCATTGGGAGAGTTGGAGAATGTCTGGATATTTAAACCAGCAGCGGATTAAGGATTGGGAAAGATTTGGGTAAAAATGCAGGCTTTTCTTGTTACTTTAAAACTATAAGTTGGTGAGCAAGCTTCCTTTATCCCAATGTAAAGAGTCTCAATGGTGCGACCTATCCCCCGATCGCCGGTTTTCTCCTATAGCGCGGCTGTCTTAACTGTCGTCATTGCCTTACTCCTGACCCTCGCCTTCAAACCCCTCCTGGCTTCAACCCTGTTTCTGTTCTTTTTTGTCGCGGTAACCGGGATGACTTGGTATGGGGGAATGGGTCCAGGACTGGTGACAACGGTACTCTCTGTGTTAGCCCTCGACTATTTTGTACTCGTTCCCCTCAACAGCTTAACCGTGTTCAATGGAACCAACCTACTGCGCATGGGGTTGTTTGTGTTGGTTACCTTGACGATCGCCAAGCTGAACACTAAACTCCATCAGACCAAACGGCAGTTAGAAATCAGCTTGACGCAGCTACAAGAGAGTGAGGAACGCTATCGTCGGATTGTAGAAACCGCCTCAGAAGGCATCTGGATTTTGGATGAGGCAGGGCGAACCCGCTATGTGAATCAGCGAATGGCGCAAATGTTAGGCTGTTCTGCGGAGTCGATGGGCGATCGCCCGTTTTTTGACTGGTTTGACCAAGGCAGTCGCCCGGAGGGATACCAGACCCTAACTCAACCCTATCCTGGATATCCCGAACAATGGGATGGGCGATTTCGCCGCTCAGATCAGTCCTTGCTTTGGGCGATCGTCTCGATGAATTCCATTTTTGATGACCAGGGTCAGTTTCAGGGGACCCATCTGATGCTTACCGATGTCAGCGATCGCCAACAAACCCAGGAACGTCTGCAACTGTCTTTAGAAGCAGGACGCATGGGATTTTGGGATTGGAATCTGAGCACCAACGAGGTTGTGAGTTCAGAGAATCTGGAAGCAATTTATGGGGTGAGTCCGGGTCAATTAGAGGGGACATTTGAGGGATTTTTAAACCAGGTTCATCCCCAGGACCGGGAACGAGTTCAAGGGGCGATCGCCCAGGCGGTGGCAGAAATAACCCCCTACAGCTTAGAATTTCGGATTCAGCCCTCACCGGACGATATTCGCTGGATCTTAGGCAAAGGACGAGTCTTTACCGATGCTCAAGGCACAGCAGTCCGGATGGTGGGAATTGCGATGGACATCAGCGATCGCAAGCAAACTGAAGAGTCCTTGATGCAGACTCAACAGCGATTCGAGACCTTTATGAACTATAGCCCCGTTGCCGCTTACTTTAAAGACGAAGCCGGACGCTATATTTACGTCAATCCCATACTAGAACGACTGTGGCAGCGTCCCCAGGAGGAATGGGTGGGTCAAACCGACGCGGACCTCTTTCCCGAGGCAGTCGCCCAAGAACTCCAAGATCATGATCGGGCCGTATTAGAAACTGACCAACCCCAGGAATTTGTAGAAACTGTTGAACACCCCGACGGGAAGCATTATTGGATTTCCTGGAAATTCCCCATGGGCGAATCCTCCGGAAGGCGCTTACTCGCCGGAATTTCCCTAGATATCAGCGATCGCAAGCGCCATAAGGAAGAACGGGATCTACTGTTGGCGGACCTCGAATCCCAACAACAACTCCTCAGTGCCATCTTGCAACAAATGCCTGCCGGGGCGATCGTTGCTGAAGCCCCCTCCGGGCAGTTAGTCTTGATGAATCAGCAAGTTCAAGAAATTTTAGGCATTTCCCTGACTCCCCTAATCACGATCCCAAGTTATCTCCATACCTCCTATCAAATTTTTCACCCTGACGGTAAACCCTATAACCCAGCAACCTTACCCTTAGAGCGATCCATCTCTACCGGAGAGGTTGTGGTTGAAGAAGAAATGCAAATCCAACGCGCCGATGGGATCCGGATCGCCGTCCTCGCCAACTCCGGCCCCATTCGCAACGCCCAGGGCGAAATTGTCGCCGCAGTGGTGACCTTTTATGACATCACCGCCCAAAAACGCGCCCAAGCTGAAATCAAACGCTATGCTGATGTGGTTAAAAATATTCAAGTCGGCTTAACAGTCTGGCAACTCACTGACGCAACTGAAGCAGAGGAACCCCCTTCTTTTGAGCTGATTAGTGCTAATCCCGCAGCGAGTCAACTGGTCGGAAAAGATTTAAACCGGGCTGTAGGAATGCGGATTGAGACTTTATTTCCCCAGTTGGTCAAAACCTCACGACTTGCCGAATTGATAGAGGTTTTGAATAGCTCCGAAGCGCGGGATTTTCCCGAAATCATCTATAGGGATGCCACACAGGAACGCTATTGTTCCCTGAAAGCCTTTCCTTTGCCTAATCGCTGTCTCGGGTTAGCCTATGAAGATATCACCGATCGCAAACAAGCACAATTTGCCTTACTCGAAAGCGAACAACGGTTTCGGACGATGGCTGATGCTGCCCCAGTTTATATTTGGTTATCGGGAATCGATCGGCAATGTTATTACTTTAATCAACCCTGGTTGGAGTTTACCGGCAGGACTTTAGCTGAAGAAATCGGCAATGGTTGGGTGGAAGGCGTGCATCCGGAAGACTACCAATTTTGCCTTAATACTTATCATCAAGCCTTTGACCTGCGCCAACCTTTTGAGATGGAATATCGCCTGCGCCGGTATGATGGGGAATACCGTTGGGTGTTAGATCGCGCCGTACCTCGGTTTTCCCCCGATGGCCGATTTGAGGGCTATGTGGGGTCTTGTATTGATATTAGCGATCGCAAACTTTACGAGCGTGAAATTAAGCATCTCAATGCCAGTCTGGAACGCCGAGTAACGGAACGAACCGCCCAACTAGAAGCCGCCAATCAGGAACTCGAATCCTTTGCCTATTCCGTCTCCCATGATTTGCGCGCACCCCTGCGACATATTAGCGGATTTGTGAATTTGCTCCGCAAACGGATCGAACCCTCTCTGGATGAAAATAGTCAGCGCTACCTGGATATTATTGTCGCCAGTACCCAACAAGCGGAAGAGTTAATTGATAATTTGTTAGCCTTTTCGCGCATGGCCCGTGCCCAGATGCGATTCAGCACAATTGATATGAATCAACTGGTGAACGAGGTGCGGCAGAGTTTGGAAATCCACAGAGTTAATCACAAAATTACCTGGAAAATTGCCTCATTACCCACGGTCAAAGGGGAACCGACTATGTTAAGATTAGTCTTTCAAAATCTCCTGGATAATGCAATTAAGTACAGCCAACGACGGGAACCGGCTGAAATCACTGTGGGTTTTAATGAAAGTGACCTCGAATTTATCTTCTTTGTGCGAGATAATGGCCTGGGATTTGATATGCGCTATGCTCACAAACTCTTTGGGGTTTTTCAACGGTTACATAGCAATCCTGATTTTGTGGGCACCGGCATCGGACTGGCCAATGTTCGCCGGATTATCCATCGTCATGGAGGACGCACTTGGGCAGAAGGGGAGGTAGATGTGGGGGCGACTTTCTATTTTTCTCTGCCTAAACAACCGGAAGGGGAACAATTGGAGGCAGATCATCAGGCTATCAGTTCAACCCCCTCCTAGTTGGGTTATATCATGTCCAGTGAAACCGTTCCTCTAGTAGACCTCTTGCCTAATTCTTTAAAGCCCCCCGTGAATAAAATATTTATTCCTCTGGCTTCCCCCTTGGGAAGGGGGACTGTCGGGGGATAATCAGGGGGGGAAAGGGGGATCAATCCTTTTTTTTGCAAGAGGTCTAGTAAAGAAAGCGGGTTTCTTTCATTAATTTGGGGAAAGGGGCAAAAGTGTTTGTAAAAACCCGGTTTCTTGCACAGGAATTACACAATTTTTAACATTTAACGAAAAATGTAGAGGCGATTCCCGAATCGCCTCTACATTTTCCGTAAATCCTCAAAATCTGCGTAATTCCTGTTGCCCCAACAGCCAGAGAACCCGGGTTTCTTTCATTAATTTGGGTGAGGGGAGAACACTTATTGCAGAAACCCGGTTTCTGGTCCCAACAGCCAGAAAACCCGGGTTGTGAAGGAGAAGGATCAGGAACGGAAACCCGAGTCAACATGAGGGAAGACCGCTGATCTATGGGATAAAATCCTTGGCAATATCCGGACATGACTCATTAAAGGAGTTGGGGGAAAGTTTCGCATTTTATATAATAAAACACAATCATTAATTATTGCCATCCCCGCAAAATCAGATAAAATTCGAGGGTAATATACCAATTAAACCCCATGAACCCGGGAGAACAAAGGATGGATATCAAACGGATTTTATTAGTAGAAGATAATGCCAATGATATAGAGCTAATTTTGACGGGACTGGCGGAGAATAACCTCGCCAATGAAGTCATCGTCGTGCGCGATGGGGAGGAAGCGTTAGATTATCTCTTTCGTCGGGGTATCTTTAGATTGAGGCGAGAAGGACATCCCATCCTGGTGATGCTCGACCTCAAACTGCCCAAAATCGATGGACTGGAAGTGTTGGCACAAATGAAGTCTACCCCGGATTTGCGCCAGATTCCCGTGGTGATTTTGACCGCTTCTCGGGAAGAATCGGACCTGATTAGCAGCTACAATCTAGGGGTGAATGGCTATGTGATCAAGCCCCTAGACTTCCACGAATTTGTGGATGCCATCAAAAGCCTGGGACTATTCTGGGCCGTAGTCAATCAACCGCCTCCAGGCTATGAGCCTGCGGTAGTGCGAGAATGAGTCACCCCATTAAACATCAAGATGGACGGTTAAAGTGCTGCATATCCTACTGCTAGAAGACAGTCTGCTGGATGCAGAGCTCATTGAGGCCCACTTGCTAGAAAGTGGTCTCAAGGTGGCCTTGAAGCGGGTAGACACCTGTGAAGCCTTCCAAGAGGCCCTGGAAACCGGGTCATTTGACGTGATTTTAGCCGATTATGCCCTGCCCTCCTTCGATGGATTTTCCGCCCTGAAAATGGCCCAACTGAGATGTCCGGACCTGCCGTTTATCTTTGTGTCCGGGACCTTGGGGGAGGAAGTGGCCCTGGAAACTCTGAAAAGTGGGGCGACGGATTATGTCCTGAAGCAGCGGTTAGAACGACTGGTTCCCTCGGTGGAACGAGCGATTCGAGAGGCGACAGAACATCGCGATCGCCTGAAAGCGGAAGCAGCACTCCAAGAGAGCGATCGCCGGTTTAGAATGGCCCTGAAAAATTCATTTATCTGCATTTTTCAACAAGACCGGGACCTAAAATACCAATGGATTCACAATCCCCAGGGACCCCAATCCGCAGAGGAAATCGTCGGGGAAACCGACTACTTCTTATTTAGCGAGGCGGATGCCGACCACCTGAGCGCCCTCAAACGAGAGGTGATTGCCAGGGGAACTCCCACTCGCGTCGAAGTCTCGGTGACCCTGTGGGGAGAACTCCAGGATTACGACATGATTTTAGAACCTGTATTCGACGAACAGCCGAATCAGGACGATCCCCAGGTGGTGGCCCTGATGGGGACCGCCTTGAATATTACCGAACGCAAGCGATCGGAACGAGAACTGTATCGTCGGGAACAACAATTTCGAGCCTTAGCAGAAAATGCCCCAGATATTATCGCCCGCTTTGATCGCCAACTGCGCCACATTTACATCAACCCGGCGATCGAAAAAGCCACCGGAATCCCTCCGGAAGAGTTTATCGGCAAAACCAATGCAGATTTAGGATTTCCCGAAGAAATTTATTCACAGTGGTCCCGACATTTACAAGAGATTTTTGTCAGCGGAAAACCGGGTTTTCTGGAATTTAATTTTCCCTCCTCAACGGGAACCCGGACTTATCAATCCCAGGCGGTTCCAGAATTTGACTTAGAAGGCAATGTCGAGTCTTTACTGTGCATTAGTCGGGATGTCACGGAAAGCAAACAAGCCGAACAGGTGCTGCGAGAGAGTGAGGCGCGGTTCCGACGGTTGATGGATTCCAATACCATTGGCATGGGATTCTGGCATGGGGATGCCATTACCGTTGCCAATGATGCCTTTTTGGAAATGATGGGTTACTCCCAGGAGGA
>CAYUEH010000123.1:9819-11085 GCA_964442465.1 uncultured Laspinema sp.
AAACGGATGGAAGAGGCGCTACAGCAACAAGCGGAGGCGTTAGAACGGGCGAATCAGGTCAAGGATGAGTTTTTAGCGGTCCTCTCCCATGAGTTGCGATCGCCCCTGAATGCAATTCTCGGATGGTCCCAGTTACTGCTGGCTCGCAAATTTGACGAAGCGACAACGCGCCGTGCCTTGGAGACAATTGAGCGCAATGCACGATTTCAAACCCAACTGATTGAGGATTTGCTGGATGTCTCCCGCATCCTGCGCGGCAAGCTGACTCTGAAAGTCACCCGAGTGAATTTATCTACCCCAATCTGCGCGGCGATCGAAAGTTTGCGTCTGGCAATCAAAGCCAAATCCCTTCAACTGGACTATTCCCCAGATCCCAATGTCCCTCCGGTGATGGGAGACTCGACGCGCTTGCAACAAGTGGTGTGGAATCTGTTGTCGAATGCGGTGAAATTCACCGAACCCGGGGGTCAAGTTACCCTCCGCCTCCAACAAGATGATCAATGGGTGATTCTGCAAGTCCAGGATAGCGGAGTCGGCATTCTGCCGGACTTTGTCCCCCATTTATTTGAATATTTCCGCCAAGCGGATGCCTCTAGTACCCGCAATCATGGGGGACTTGGGATTGGATTAGGACTGGTGCGCCATCTGGTGGAACTGCATGGGGGAACCGTTAGTGCAGAAAGTCCCGGAGAGGGACAGGGGGCGACTTTTATCGTGAAACTCCCGGCGATCGCCCTCAAAAAGAACACCGAACCCTCATTGTCACCGTCCTCTCCCCAGCGGGAACTCGCTGGAGTGCGGGTCCTAGTCGTGGATGACGATGACGACTCCTTGCAGTTTATGCAGTTTGTTTTAGAACAGTCGGGGTGCCAAGTCCGGGCGATCGCCTCCCCCATTGAAGCCCTCGCCGTGTTTTCTGACTGGCAACCGGATCTGGTGATTAGCGATATTGCCATGCCAGAGGAGGATGGGTATAGTTTTATCCGCAAAATTCGCGCAATGGAAAGAAACGCCGAACGACAAATTCCTGCGGTTGCGCTAACAGCTTATGCCCGAGAAGAAGACCGCAATGCCGCATTTTTAGCCGGATTTCAAGAGCATTTAACTAAACCGATTGACCCCAAAGCACTCATGGTGGCGATCGAATTATTAACCCGACCTATTGAAGAATTTTAGATGGGGAAAAATGTTCGTAGTAACGACTTCAGTCGTTTCCACCTTAGTTGCCCAACCCAAAATAACGCCCTCAACAGATGGACCCGATGG
>CAYUEH010000124.1:0-2139 GCA_964442465.1 uncultured Laspinema sp.
GCGGCATGGGCGGCATGGGCGGCATGGGCGGCATGGGCGGCATGGGCGGCATGGGGATGATGTAATCCCTGGGTTTTAAACCACAGATTTCACAGATTTTCACAGAAGATAGATTTTGACAGAAGGAAGAGTTGGAGGGGTGTTGCACTCGTCTAACTCTTTTTTTTTATCGCAAGATGGGGCTGCCGTGATGGTGGATGAGATACCATTTGCCACCCATGTTTTCAAAGAGGTTGGTGGCGTTGGAGAGGGATTGGTTTTTCCGTCCGCTGCTGGTTTGGGTGACTTTTTCGATGAGGATGATATAGGCTAGGTTGCCGATGGAATCGCTGGCGGTAATTTGGATTTCAATTTCTAGTCCAGAGGCGCAAAAGAACATAACTAGCTATAATCAGAGGGAGAGGCAGAGGAACCCCTATTAGGAGCCACGCCCAGGTTTTATCTCGACTGAATCAATCATGCCTACTCCAAAAGCCAAAGTCTTTACAGTATCTTCAAGGCAGTATCGGTTACTAGAACAAATATCGAGCCGGACAACTAATCCACATCTATTAGTACAAAGGGCCAAATTAGTCTTGTTGGCGGCTGATGGAGTTAATAACACCGAAATTTCTGAGCAATTGCAACTGAACCGGAATCAAGTCCGGATGTGGCGCGCACGATGGGCTGATGCCGCATCCAGACTAGAGATAGCAGAAACCCCAGAAACTAGCGATCAAAAATTAATTCAACTGATTATAGATGTTTTAAGCGATCAACCCCGTCCAGGTAAGCCCGCCACATTTACAACAGTAGAAGATATTGTCCAAATTGTTGCATTTGCCTGTGAACTAGGGTGGTGGTGACTGTGAAGATTTTTTGCCAGGATGGGCGGATTTTTTCCCATCCTTTGAGGATTTTGCGTCCGGGATGGATGCAGAGGGTGTTGATGCCTTTGGACCAGATTTCGCTCATGGCTTCCATGTCTTTGGTCTGAAAGGCGCGATAAAAGGCGAGGTTGGCTTCGAGGACGGCGGGTTCGGCAGTCATGGGTTGGCCAATGAGGGTGGATTTTGATTTATTGTAGGGGAGGAATGCTGTGATGAGTTTATTTTGATGCCACTACCTGAATCAAGCCGACTGCAATTGACTGAGGATTTGACGATTTGCCGCGTTTTAAATGGGATGTGGCAGGTGTCTGGTGCTCATGGACGGATTCATCCCCAACGGGCGATCGCCTCGATGTTTGACTATCTGGATGCAGGATTCACCACTTGGGACCTGGCGGATCATTATGGTCCGGCAGAGGATTTTATTGGGGAATTTCGCCGCCAGTTGGCTGAAAAACGTGGGGAGGCGGCCCTGGCAACTGTTCAAGCTTTTACCAAGTGGGTGCCGAGACCGGGTAAAATGACTCGGCAATTGGTGGAAAAGAATATTGATATTTCCCGCCAGCGCATGGGGGTAGATGCGTTGGATTTGATGCAATTCCATTGGTGGGATTATCAAGATAACAATTATTTAGATGCCTTGAAGTATATGGCGGAACTTCAGGGGGAGGGGAAAATTAAGCATTTAGCCCTGACCAATTTTGATACGGAACATTTGGCAATTATTGTCGAGAATGGGATTAAAATTGTCTCGAATCAGGTGCAATTTTCGATTTTAGACCGGCGTCCGGAACAGCAGATGGTGCCGTTTTGTTTGAAGCATGGGATTAAGTTATTGGCCTATGGAACATTAGGCGGGGGTTTACTTTCTGAACGGTATTTAGGACAGCCGGAACCGAGTCCAAAGGTTCTGGATACGGCTTCTTTGAATAAGTATAAAAATATGCAATCGGCTTGGGGGAGTTGGAGTTTGTTTCAGGAGTTGTTAGAAACTCTTGATAAAATTGCTCATCAATATCAAGTGACGATCGCCAATGTAGCGGTGCGATATGTTCTGGAAAATCCTGCGGTAGCCGGTGCGATTGTGGGGACCAGATTGGGGGTGGCTGAACATATTCAAGCTAACTCTAAGGTATTTGAGTTTACCTTGACGGCAGAGGATGTGCAGAAAATTGATGGGGTTTGCGATCGCGCCCGGAATTTGTTGGCATTAATTGGCGATTGTGGGGATGAATATCGTCGCCGTTAACCCTGGGGGTAAGTTTTGGGG
>CAYUEH010000124.1:2239-6296 GCA_964442465.1 uncultured Laspinema sp.
TTCAGAAATCCTCAACCCCTAAACTATAGCCGAATCCGGGGTCTTGTCCCCCTCTAAAATGGCGGATTACCCTCCCCACCCTGAGTTCAAAATCCTCAGTCTCGGACCGCCCAAATAGGTTAGAATACAAAGGCGAATCTGATAATTTCTCTTAAACATGACAGGAACTAAGGTAACGTTTGCCAAAAATAAGGGGTTCTGGAAAGAACTCAACCGCCGAGTTGAAGCCTATTTTCAGGCGGAAAACCTCCCCAAACGGGATTGTCCACAGATGTATCTGAAAACCCTAACTCTCGTGTTATGGATGGTTGGGGCTTACAGTTTTACCCTCTTTGGTCCCGCTGCAATTGGCTTTAAAATTCTGGGCTGTATGGTTCTCGCCGCAGGAATAGCCGGTTTTGCGTTTTGTGTGGGTCATGATGCCAATCACGGCGGTTATTCTAATCATAAATGGTTGAATAAAGCGCTGGGATTAACCTACGATGCGATTGGTTTGTCGAGTTATTTATGGAAGTTCCGCCACAACTACCTCCATCACACCTATACCAATATTCTGGGACACGATGTAGAAATTCATGGGGATGGATTAGTCAGAATGTCCCCGGATATGCCTCACAAATGGTATCATAAATTCCAACATTTGTTTATTTGGTTTATTTATCCCCTCATTCCGGTGTATTGGTCGTTCTGCGATGTGCAAATTATTTTGTTCAAGCGCAAATATCATGACCATGTGGTTCCGACCCCTTCCCCGATGACTCTGGCAACCTTGCTGGGGGGTAAGTTGGTTTGGTTGGGTCTGTTTATCGGAATTCCTCTGGCAGTGGGATACAGTCCCTTAACGGTCATCGGTGGTTTCCTTCTGACTTATTTTACCTACGGAGCGATCATCTGTGAGGTATTTATGATGGCTCATGTGATGGATACCGCTGAATTTATTACCCCGGATCCTGAACAGAACCATGTGGATGATGAATGGGCAATTTTTCAGGTTCGCACGACGGTTGATTTTGCACCCAACAATCCATTTTGTACTTGGTATATGGGAGGATTGAATTTTCAAGTCGTCCATCATCTATATCCCCATATTTGTCACATTCATTATCCTGAACTTTCCAAGATTTTGATGGGAGTTTGTGAAGAATTTGGAGTAAACTATCAAATTCATGAAACTTTAACCGGGGCGATGATTTCTAATTACAATTGGTTGAAAGCGATGAGCGTTCCGCCAAAACCTTTGGCAACCCCTACTCGTGAGTTAGCCAGTAATTTGGCTAAATAAATTCACTCCCTCTGACTCAACCAGACCCTCGCCTGATTTTGATGAGGTAAAGGGAGAAAAATTAAGGAGGTGGGCATTGCCCACCTTACTCCTTCTCTCTCTTGAATTACGGGAAATTTATGAAGTGACCCGACTCTCAATCTGGCGATGGGATTCAGAAACAGATTGAACCCAGAACTAAAAGGAAAACCCACGATGAAACAGCAACTAATCCCAAATCTGGGTATGAAAAGTCGTTTTTATAGGTTAGCCCGCGCAGGCGGGCTTTGTCTGTATAGCCCCACCCTTGAGGGTGCGGGTGTTTGCAGACCTTTGAAAACCAGATTGGGTATAATCAGGACGGTGATTCTATTCATGATAATGGCAATCAGCCTGATGGGAATACAACCGGCAATGGCAGGCAATTCCGGGGATGGGGCTAAACTTTTTACGGTTCACTGTGCCGGGTGTCATGCCAATGGCGGTAACATTATTCGCCGAGGAAAGACCCTGAAACTGAAAGCATTAGCTAAAAATCATCGGGATACCCAAGAGGCGATCGCCCAGTTGATTACCCAGGGAAAAAACCCGATGCCTGCCTACAATGACCGCTTGAGCGTTCCCGAAATCGAAGCGGTTGCCGCTTACGTTTTGGAACAGGCCGAAATCGGCTGGAAATAAGAGGTTTTATGCGCCTATTTCCTCCGCCGGTTGATTCATATTCAGGGGCAACCACAGGGTAAAGGTAGAGCCTTTTTCCGCCTCGCTTTCCACCCTAATTTCACCCCCCATCATCTTGCAGAAGCGTTGGGAAATTGCCAGTCCTAACCCCGTTCCCCCATACTTGCGAGTCGTGGAGGCATCCGCTTGACTAAAGGCTTCAAAAATGTTGAGCAGTTGTTCGGGGGAAATGCCGATGCCGGTATCGGTGACGCGAAACTCAATTCCGGGAGTCTTTTCCTGGGGAGTGCCAGGGGTTACAGGGTCGCGAACCCATTCCCCAGATTCACGGGGAGTAACGGTTAAGGCGATCGTCCCATTTTCGGTAAATTTCGCCGCATTACTGAGCAGATTAAACAAAATCTGCCGTACTTTTGTCAAGTCTCCTGTCATGATTCCCACCGATGGATCGCAATTAATTTCTAAGTGATTGCCATTTTTTTCGATTAAGGGTTCAACGGTACTGAGCACTTCAGAAATCAGGAGGGTGATGTCGAACGGTTCCAGATAGAGGGTCATCCGTCCGGCTTCAATTTTAGAGATATCTAGGATATCGTTAATTAAAGCTAATAGGTGTTTTCCAGCGGTTCTAATTTTGGTCAAATCAGCGATCGCCTCTTGCTCTCCGGCATCCTCCATTTCCTCCGTGAGGATTTCACTATAGCCGATAATGGCATTGAGGGGCGTGCGAAGTTCATGACTCATATTAGCCAGAAAAGTGCTTTTAGATCGACTCGCTGCCTCTGCCGCATGAAGTGCCTTTTTCAGGTCTTGTTCAGCGCGAACTCGCTGGGAAATGTCTGTACTAATCGAAATTAGTCCGACAATGGTTCCGCTGGGGTCCTTGATGGCATCGGCGCTCAAGTGAACCGGAATGGTGCGATCGCCCGAAGTGCGGTGGATGACTTCCCCACTCCATGAATTACCCTCCATAATGGTTTGAAACACCTCAGTTCCGAGGATGGGGTCCGCAAATACCGCCAGGGGTCCTCCGGCAGCATTTAACTGTTCCGGGGTCTCATATTCATAAAGCCGAGAAAAGGCCGTATTTTGATAAATATGACAGCCAAACCGATTGCTGATGGCGATCGCATCTCCGGAACTTTCCACCGCCTTGCGCGTGAGAATTAATTCCGATTCCGCTTGTTTGCGCGCCGTAATATCTTCCACCATCGCGATCGCAAACTGCGGCGTTTCTCTTTTCCCAGAAACCAAAGAAACACTCACCCGACCCCAAATTTGACTGCCATCTTTACAGCGATATCGTTTCTCAATTTGATACCCCTTCCGCTGTCCCCTGACCATCTCCTCCGCGAGCAACCGTTCGGAATTTTGGTCTAACGGATCGCTGAGTTCCAGACAAATTTTCCTCTGTAATTCCTCGTGCGAATACCCTAACATCGCCTGAAAGGCCGGATTACTATCTAAAATCTCCCAATCCAAAGTCCGCACGACAATCCCAATGGCTGCCCCTTCAAACACTGCCCGAAACCGTTGCTCACTCTCTCGCAGTGCCGCTTCAACATTAGCCCGTTCAATAATTTCAATTCGCAACTGTTCCAAGCTGCTATTGAGTTCAGCGGTGCGATGTTTGACGCGCTGTTCTAGTTCCGTATTGGCATGATTCAGTGCCTCCTCGGAGATTTTATGTTCCGTGATATCCCGGGAGTTAATGACTAGCCCATTGACAGCAGATTCAGCCAGCAAATTCCGCCCGATCGACTCAAAATATAAAATCTCACCAGTGGCCCGCTGCACCCGGTATTCAATTTTCATAACCAAGTCCGGATGGTTCCCCAATAGCTGATAGGTTTCCCGGACTTTGGTCACATCATCCCGGTGAACAAATCCGGTGGCCTTCTGACCAATCAATTCTTCGGGATAGTAACCCAGAATGCGCTCAACCGAGGGACTGTGGTAGCGGATTGTGCCATCAGGTTCGAGGATGGTAATCATATCCGAGCTATTTTGAATCAGCGATCGCCATTTCGCTTCGCTTTGAGTCACGGCTTCTTCCGCTAATTTGCGATCGGTAATGTCAATCATCACCCCTTCCCAGAGAATATCTCCATTCTC
>CAYUEH010000124.1:6396-11060 GCA_964442465.1 uncultured Laspinema sp.
ATGGCTACAAATTTTTCCGTCACATCCTGCACCAGAGAGGCAACTCCAATCATCTGACCCTCCGAGTCTACCAACGGGGTATTGTGCCACTCACAAATAATCACCCGACCATCTTTCGTTTGATTCTCATTGGTACTATAATTCCCGCCTTCTTGATGTAATAGCGCTTGTAAAACTTCTTCATTAACTTCCCATTGAACCTTCTCGGGAATCAACTCTAAGGCATGATGCCCCAAAATTTCCTCCCGGGTATAGCCAAACAGTCTTTCCGCTGCGGGGTTCCAGTTGGTGACTTCAAAGTTTAAGTTCCACTCGACTGCCGCCAGGGGAGTTTGCTGGAGGTGGATGGCCAATTTTTGTTGGGATTCTTGGAGGGCGGATTCTGCCTGCTTGCGATGGGTAATATCCGTGGCAGTCCCGGTGGTGCCGACGATCTTGCCCAACTCGTCCCGGATCAGGACCCCATTGAAACTCAAAAATACCGGGGTCCCATCTTGGCGGCGATGTTGAGTTTCGTAGGGAAAAACCGACTCCCCCGCTTGCAGGCGATCGAACATCTGGCGATCTTTGAGCGCTTGTTCCGGGTCCATAAACTCAAAAAAGAATCGCCCCAGCATCTGGTGGGGTGCATATCCGTAAATCTCTTGGGCCGCTTGGTTGACAAAGGTCCAGCGGCCCTCCCGATCCAGGGACCAAATTAAATCCCGAGAGGTTTCGACTAAATTTCGATAATGGCGTTCACTTTCATGGAGGGCCGCTTCTAACTCCTGCTGTTCCGTGATGTCTCGACCCACGGCATAACTGATGCTGTCTTGATAGTGGCAGGCTTTCCAGGCAAACCAGCGATAGGTGCCATTTTTGTGGCGACAGCGATTTTTAATGGATAGATCCGATTCGTAAATGGGATGGGCGACGGTGATGCTGCGGTCTCGATCATCCGGGTGGAGAAACTCGATCCAAGGGCGTCCCAGCAATTCTTCCTGGGTCCATCCTAAAAGATGAGTCCATGCCGGATTAACCCGCTTGAAATAGCCATCGGTTCCGATAATGCAAAAGAGATCGGCAGAGAGTTTAAAGAAAATCGTGGAGACGAGGTGAATCGCCTCAGTCTCAGTTTTCGCCGTATTGAGTGCCTCGTAAAAGCGATGGGAGTCCCCGGGTGCATTCATATATTTTGCCAATCCTGTTACTAAATCTCAAGAGTCTGTTGACCCCCTTTTGAGCGATCGCCTCCCCTGACCTGATGGGTTGCTTTGCCGACTTGTCTTCACCCTGATTTGTCCCTGGAAACGGGTACCGATGGATACTATTTCTGGACTTAAGAAAATAGAAACTCAAAAAAGTAGATGGCCCGACAAAATCTGTTTTCCTGATTTCCCTTCCCTGAACTCGGGAAATCCCCTCGGTCGTGCGTCAAGTAGGTCTAATTGATATAGATCCCAATTTTTGGGCTGATTCTCTGCCTTGATGCCAAAGCCTCTCGGGAGGGAAAAAGCCCCTTGCTGGAATTCTGCCACCCATTTAGACGCTGTTTATTCCTACTTCTAAAGATAATCTTAGTTTGGCAAAATCCTTAAGGGTTAGTCAAGTCTCGGGCCTAATCTTCAAATTTATAGCCCACACCAATAACGGTTTTAATAAAAGCCGGATTCGCCGGATCCAGTTCGATTTTTTTTCGTAAGCGGGCGACATGAGTATCCACCACCCGTTCATCCCCGAAAAAGTCATCTCCCCAGAGCTTTTCTATTAGTTGCGATCGCTGCCAAACCCGTCCGGGATAGCTTAAAAACGTGGACAGCAGATTAAACTCCAAAGTGGTTAAATCCAAGGTTTCTAACTCCCGGTTTTCCACTTGCCTTGTCGCAATGCGTCGGTCCACATCCACCATAAAATGTTCGGTTTGATAAACCTGAGAACTCTGATTCCCTTGTCGCAGGCTCCGGCGCAATAAGGCCCGGACTCGCGCCACCAATTCCCGAGGACTAAACGGTTTGACCATGTAATCATCGGCCCCAGTGGATAAGCCAATCACCCGGTCAATTTCCTCCCCTCTGGCGGTGAGCATTAAAATATAAGGGTCTTTAGGTCCCGGTTTTTGTCGGATGCGCGCACAGACTTCTAACCCATCCAATCCCGGTAGCATTAAGTCTAAAACAATTAAGTCTGGCTGTTGCTCTTCAAAGACGCGCAGGGCGGTCATACCATCGCGACAGTTGAGGCATTGAAAGCCTTCGGCTTCTAATGCCCGTCCCACAATCCGCGCAATTTCCGGTTCATCCTCAACGATTAAAATTTTCATAACCTCGCCAGTCCCCTCCTTAACTCACCGGGGTGGGCTGGGAATTAGGGGCCTCATCCAGAGCCGGGGCGATCGCCTGCTCCTGAGTCTTGTCCACCCGATGCTTTTTTTCCGGATACACCGCCAGATCGAACCAGAACGTGGTTCCCACCCCCACTTCACTGACTAAATGCATTTGGGCATGATGTTTTTCCATAATATTGCGGACAATGGAAAGACCCAACCCTGTCCCTTCTAAGGTATGAACCCGGTTTTCCACCCGGAAGAAGCGATCGAAAATCGCCACTTGGTCTTCTGCAGCAATCCCAATCCCCGTATCCCCCACTTCAATCCGCACCATCGGCACATTGGGTTTCTGCTGCTGGTTCGGGAGAGGACATTGCGGATTAGAGCGCCAGGAATTATCCTCTTCGGGTTCCAACAAATAGGCGCGAATCGCAATTCGTCCCCCGGGTTCGGTGAACTTTAGAGCATTCCCCACCAAGTTGGCAAATACTTGCAGGAGCAAATCATAGTTAGCGACCACCGCAGGCAACTCGGGATCAACCTCTTGAATCAGGTCAATATTTTTATCTCGGGCATTAAGCTGATAGGTTCGCAGGGTTTGCTCCACAGGTTGAGCAATTTCTACCGCTTCAAACTGATAGGTCCGGCTGGATTCCAGACGGGAGAGGTCCAGGACATCGTTAACCAGGCGGGTGAGGCGATCGGTTTCCCGGTTGGCCGTTTCTAAAAACTCCTGACGCTCTTGCTGGGTGAGTTCTTCCCCATACTCATGGAGGGTTTCAATAAAGGACTTGATATTAAATAACGGCGTTCTCAGTTCATGGGAGACATTGCTAATAAACTGACTCTTGGCTTCATTCAGCTTGACTTCCCGGGTAATATCTTGAACCGTCATGGCAATCCCTTTGAGACTCTCGCGATATTGCGCCGTTGCCGAGGAAACCGAATCATCATGATAGAGAGTACATTCCGTGGCGTAGGGCCGTTCCGGGGCGGTACAGGTATCTTCGTGATGGTAGGTGCAACTCTTGCATAACGGATCGACTCCGGGGGCTTTATGCAGCAGCACGGTACTGAGTAAAATTCGGACGGTGCGCTTCGTCGGTTCGCTCAGGGTGAGGCGAAACTCTCCACTCTCCCGGGAGGCATAACCGTTGGCAGAACTATCCCCATCTCCCTCATTGGCGGAGGAAAGCTCTCGTAGGGAATCCCCTGCGGCCATTTCATACAGGGGTTGAGTCAATTCGGCACTGACTGCCGCCGGGAGCAAATCCAGGATATTTTGAGAAATCAGGTTTTTGCCTTCCCAGCCGAAAATCCGTCTGGCGGTGGGGTTGACTAAAATCACCTGTAAGGAAGTGTCTAATAAGACGGCTCCATCGGCGATGGTGGAAACGAGGGTTTCTAATTTGGCTTTTTCGGCAGTCAGTTCTTCAATGTTCTGCTCCTCATACCGTTCTAGCCGTTCGGCCATTTCATTAAAACTGCAAATTAATTCCCCCAGTTCCCCTTGTAGGGGCAAGTCTATCCGCTGTTTGAAGTTTCCCGTGGCGATGTTTTTCACCCCAACGAGCAATTCTTTAATGGGTTTGGTAATGGTTAAGGCATTAAAGACGGCCCCTAAAATCACCATCACCCATATCGAGATAAATACGGCAATGGTGACATCCCGGGTGAGGTTGGAGGAGGTGACGACGGTGGGATTGGGGTTGATGCCGATCGCCAAGACGCCTAAATATTGGTTTTCATGCGCCAGGGGGACAAAGACATCGGTGACGGTGCCATCCGGGGTGCGATGCTGCCGGACCATTGGCAGGTCGTAAGTATTGGCAAACCCGTCGGGAAGTTGAATCCTCCGTTGCAGGGTCAGGGAATTTTGCACCTCGGACTCCGAGAAGGGAATTCCTAGGAAAATTTGGCCTTCTTGGTCGGCATAGAGCATATAGCGCACGCTGGTGGTGCTGCTATAGAACCGATGAGAAAAGCGGGCCACTTCGGTGCGATTATCTTCGGCAATTAAGGGGGCGACATTGGCCGCCAGTAGCAGTCCCAAATCTCGACCGAAGCGGGTGTCATTGATTCGGGCATCCTGCTGAATGGTATTGACAGCCCAAAAGGTGAGTCCACTCATAATGAGGGACACAACCAGGGTGGCGGCTGCCATCAGTCGGGTCTGGAGGGTGAATTCGGACCACCAACGGGCAATAATTTCTCGGATTTTGTTTAGGAGAGCCAGCAAGGTTCTTTCTATCCGGTGGAAGGCAAGGATGAGAGATGAGTCTATTGCTATTGTGCCACGTTGTGAAGTTTTGGGAGAATGGGGCGGGGTTTTTTATGGGGCGATCGCGCTCAACCCCTC
>CAYUEH010000125.1:0-9254 GCA_964442465.1 uncultured Laspinema sp.
AAAAAGTCAAAGTTGGCTTATCAGAACTTCATAATTAAACGAAACAGTTTTCAGTTTTGGGGGGCCTGGAACAGAAACTGCTTGTCCGGATCCGTTGACCGAGGCGGCAATAGGCTGTTAAGGCTTGAACCCTTGCCCATTGAGAGTAAACATTTTAGGAGTAAGGACCATGTTTGGTTTTATCAAAAAATTATTTGGCGGCATTTTCAGCTTCTTCGGGGGCTTATTTGGATCCAAAAAATCTGGATACTACATGGAACTCGAAGAGTCGAAAGGGTCTACTCCGGCGACTAAACCCGAAGCGGCTCCAGTTCAGAAATTAGAACCCCTGCCTACAGAGAAGCCAGAACCGGCAAAGGTGAGCAAATCTAAAACCACTAAGAAAAAGGCGGAACCGAAACCAGCCGCGCCTGCGCCTGCGCCTGCGCCGATCGCCTCTTCAGAACCGGCGAAACCCGCTCCCGCTCCTAAACCGGAAGCCACCCCAGTGATGGTTACCCCCCGTCGTCGTCCCGGTGCGAATATGAGTTCTTATCTGGATATGGCGCGGAATATGCAAACTTCGACCCGCTAGAAGTGCTAGAAAGAGACGCAAAAATTGCGTCTCTTTTTGATTTTTAGGCAGAATTTCCGCAATATTTGAGGGCAATATCTAAATGTAGGGTTGATTCGCGAATCAACCCTACGTTGAAACGAGAGGCGTAAGTCCTGTTAGGGTAAAACCTCAAAATTGGGGGTCGGGTTAATTTCTAACGCTGCCGCAATCAAGGATAAGGCAACTGCGGGTGCAGTCACGGCGCGGAGGATGCGACTGCCGAGAGAAACGGGTTGAAAGTTGGAGGCGATCGCAATTTCCACTTCCCCTGGGGTCCATCCCCCCTCGGGTCCGATCGCAATTTCAATGGAACCGGGTTGTAATCCCCCTGGGGACTGTTGACTGGCTAAAACCTGCCCTAGTAAATGGGGGGCCTCGGTGCGAGTGACGCAAATATAGCGGTTTGGGGGTGTTTCCGGCAGAGGGAGATAGTCCCGAAAGGTGACTGGATCCAAAATAGTCGGGACAATTTGGCGTTCTGATTGTTCTGCCGCTTCTCGTGCAATCCGACGCCAGCGATCGAGCTTGTTCGGACTGGGTTTGAGGACGGTGCGATCGCTCAAAACTGGGACAAGGGTGGTGACACCCAGTTCTGTGGTTTGCCTGACGACTTCATCCCAGCCATTTTTAGGCAGTGCCAGGATTAAGGTGACGGGAACTGGCAATTCAGTTTGTACGGGGATTGACTCTAAGATGGTGGCTAATTCAGGATTGGATGACAATTGAGCGAGCCACCATTGTCCCTGTCCATCCATTGCAATAAAGCAGTCGCCTGTTTTGAAGCGCAAGACGCGACTGAGATAATGCTGTTGAGGGCGATCGAGCAGAAGTCCCTCGGATTGAAGTTGTGTTGGTGCGATCGCCACTCGTTGCAGTTGGCCTAATTGATGAAAATTCCCGGTTTTAGCTGTGTTCACAACAAGCCTTATCTTATATTTAATTCTCGGGTTCTTGATGAATAAAATCTTCTTCCAAGTCGGGTTCTAAATTTGGGTCTATAGCGTCAGAGGGAGCCGTAAATTGTGTTAGTGGAATTATCTGAACATTCAAGGAGATAGGTTTTTGTAGTTGGTCTTCTAAAAAATCGCGAACGAGCCTAACTTGGTTTTCTGAAATGGAGTTGGCTGAGGCGGCAACTTCTAGGTTGACAATCAGTCCCTCTCCTTGTGGTAAAACCTGTACCGTCCGGACATCGGTTTGAGAAAACGTCAGAGTTTCCTGACTAATTAAGAGAGTAATACTGCGACGGACATTATCTCGTAAAACTAAATTGTTGAGAGAAAATCCTAAAGGAATTCCTAAAACCGTTAAGGCAAATAGAGAAATTATAAATCCTTCTTTTGCCCGTTTGATTGACCCATATTCTTGGGTAATAAAAACCAGGCCACCACTAAAAACAATGCCGATTAAATTGGTTAAAAACAGTAAAGAACTTCCGATGAAAATTTCTTGAGAAGCCAAAGAAATCGAGATTCCAATCACACTCAAGGGCGGAACTAAGGCCACCGCGATCGCCACGCCCGGTAAGGCATCAGCAATATGGCGGCGAGATTTGGCAAAAGCGCCTGCAGTCCCGGCACCCAAGGCTACCCCGAGGTCCAGTAACGTCGGCTGCGATCGGGCCATAATTTCCCCTTGAACCACTCGTAAGCCAATCAGGTTACAGATGATAAACGAGGTAAAAATCGTTAAAAATACTCCACTTCCCAGGGTTAAAGCCGATCGCTTTAACAAGCGGCGATTCCCCATCACCATCCCATAAGCCAGACCCAGAATCGGACCCATTAAAGGAGCGATAATCATCGCTCCAATAATCGTAGCAGCACTATTAGCCAGTAGTCCTAGGGTAGAAATGATGCCAGACAACCCCAGCAAAATATAAAAGCTTTGGGAGGGCACCGAGGAGCGCCAGACTTGGCGATTCAAGCCCTCCATCGAGATGGGTTTTTCCGCCAGCCATTTCCATTCTCCGCTATTGCTGTGCCACCAGGTCTTCAACAACCGGAGTGTTCGCAAATACCCTAAGAGTCCGACGCGCTTGAACTTAAAGCTCACCGTTAAAACCTGCCAGGAATTTCAATTAGGAACCCGAATCGTCATCACCAAAGCCATGACGCTCGTTATGATTATTCCTTAATTTATCAAACTCCTGACAGATTTTTCTTCCTCTAGAGGTAGATTAAACCGAGACCATTACAGCTCAGTTCAGGCTTGTTCGGTCAAGCTTTTCAAGAAAGCATCGATCGCATCTCCAGCCAATTGACTCATCGGTTTACCCTGACGCTCTGCTTCCGTCTTAAGCTGGAGATAAATCTCATTGCTGACATTAATCCGGCGACGGGGAGGACGAGAAGAACCCGAGGCATCTTCCCCTTCACTATCATCACCGCCACCGCCACCGCCACTCGGGGGAGTTGGCGGAGTTGGAGGGACACCAGAATCTGCCGGAGCAGGAGTCTCACCCGTGGGAGAATCGCTACCGGAAGTGACCGGCGCAGAGGATTCAGAACTGGTCGAGGCGGCAATAGGTTCCGCACCCGAAGTCGTGACGTTTTCAGAATTAACGGGAGAAGAGAATTGATTAACCATTTCTTGAATTGAAGCGTTTGGATTAGCAGAATATGTAGCAGCAAAGCGACGCAGGGCTTCAAACCCGACCCGATGGCAAAAATCACCAAAGCTCTCAGGTTCAACCCGATGAAGCTGTTCTTGTTTGAAATAAACAAACAAGGGTTCTAGGGTAGCTTCCAAATTTTCGATCGCTAAACTCTCAATGTAAGTTTCAGCCAACCTAGTTTGATGGGGACTCCCACCTAACCAGAGTTGATACGCACCCGGAGATCTGCCGACAAAGCCGAGTTCAGCTAAGTAGGGACGAGCACAACCATTCGGGCAACCTGTCATCCGGACCACGAAGTGTTCTTCGGGTAAGCCGACTTGATTTAACAGGGCGCGAAGGCGAGCGAGGACACCGGGGATCCCGCGTTCGGCTTCGGTAATCGCTAAACCGCAGGTGGGTAAAGCCGGACAAGCCATTGAATAGCGAACCAACGGGTCGATTTCGGTTTCCCGTTTAATCCCGCATTCTTGCAGAATTTGCTCGATCTCCCGTTGTTGTGCCGGTGCAATATCGTACAGTAGCACATTTTGATGTGGGGTCAGTAGCATCGGCAGGTTGAATCCCTCCACAATTCGCCGCAAAGCTGTCTTAAGCTGCAACGAATCGCGATCGTGAATCCGACCATTTTCCACGGAAATTCCGTAGAACAGCTTGCCATCGCCCTGATCGTGCCAACCCAGGAAGTCTTGGTATTTAAACTCCGGTAAGGGTCGGAAGGGTTCAAATGGTTTGCCGAAATAGCCTTCGACGGTTTCCCGGAATTTTTCGACCCCCCAGGCCTCGATCAGATATTTCATCCGGGAAAGACGGCGTTCGACGCGATTGCCATGATCCCGTTGGGTGGCGACGATCGCCTTAACCGCATCGTAAATGTCGTCTTTTCTAACAAACCCGATGGGGTCGGCTAGACGGGGGAAGGTTTCCTCTTTGTTATGGGTGCGCCCCAATCCACCCCCAGCAAGGACGTTAAATCCTTCCAGGTGGCCCGCATCATCGAGCATGACCACGAGGCCCAGGTCTTGGGAATAAATATCAATGGAATTGTCCCCCGGGACCGTGACGGCGATTTTGAATTTGCGCGGGAGATACTGGGTTCCGTAAATCGGGTCTGGGGAATCCGGGAAGATGGTCCCGTTGCCATTGCGCTGCCGCGCTTCTTTCACCAGGGGATGTTCTTCCCCACTGATGGCTTTTTCCCCATCCAGCCAAATCTCGTAATAGGCCCCACTCTGAGGGGTCAGCAAATCCGCAATCTGGTTGGCATATCTGCGAGCACAATCGTAATCTAAGCGGTTGGCAAAGGGGGCGGGGGGTGCCATGACGTTGCGGTTGAGGTCTCCGCAAGCGCCCAAGGTAGAACCCATGTTGTGGACAATCTCCTGGATTGCCGTCTTCAGATTTTTCTTCAAGATTCCATGCATTTGGAAACCTTGACGGTTCGTCACGCGCAGGGTGTGATTGCCATATTCTTCCGACAGCCGTTCTAAGGTTAGATACAGCTGCGGTGGAATGAATCCCCCGGGCGATCGCGTCCGGAGCATCATTTGGTAGTCTTTTTCCTGCCCTTTGACCCGATTTTCCCGGTTATCTTGCTGATATGAACCGTGAAATTTCAGAATCTGATACGCATCATGGGAAAAATGAGTCGTATCTTCTAAAAGCTCGGTGGCAAGCGGTTCGCGCAAATAGTTGCTGCGTTCTTTGATGCCTTCGACTTTAGAAACTTTTTGACTGCTAGGAGTCGTTGAGGATGTCGTTGTAAAGGATTGAACCATGAGCACATCTCGTGAAGATGGTAGAGGCTATTTCTCTCCGGTAATCCGGTCGGAATAGCGATGTTTTTCGATCTTATCACTGCCTTTCCTAATTTAAGGGATCATTTGGCAAATTAGGATCCATTCCTTAGTTTACAATGTTAAGTCTTGTTAATTTGGGTTTCCCGATCCGGAGTTAACCCCTCCCTCAAGAGAGGGTCGGACCGATTGCCCTGACAGGATTTGACCCGGTTTTCGCTGACTCTTCAATCAACGGGTTTTCTAGTTCGCCCTCCCGAGTGGACCATCCTGAGCAAAATCTGGGGAATAGTTTCCCCTAGATTTTCTCAAGCCCGGTTGATTAGGTGTAGTTACTTACTGGCTTTGGGTTACTCCTCTCCCCGGTTCTGGCGATCGCTCCAATCCATTCCAGCAGTTTCTCCATTCCCAATTGGCGAATCGGTCTTCTTTTCCCCGATCGCAATTTAACTCAAAATCCTGAAAAATCTGATTAACTTTTGCTTTTATTCTGTAAATTTTTCCTAAATCTTCTGTAAATTTTCTCTATTTTTTTCCCAAATATGTTATAATCCATCCCAAGACTCCGACAATAAGCATGACTCTAAAATTTTAAGTGAGCGCTACAGACGAACACAAAGCGATCGATTCCTCAAATTTCGCCCCACCGCGCATCGGTCAAAAATTCTCCGTCGCTTCCAACCTGGATAACCCCCGCAATTCCACCTCAATCCAGGCTCTATTCTGACCAGAATTCCTCAAAATCCAGCCCGGATTGAACAATTCCACCCCAATCCCCATTCTCCCGTTTCCCGCCCTCATTTCCCCCTAGCGCGATCGTGGGAATATCCGGTGAAGGCCATGTAAAGACATCAAATCTCCCGTCTCTACAGATCATCGGCTTTAAACCCACATCGGGTTATAGCGAATCATAGCGGAGTTCAGCTTCACCCCAACCCATAACCAGTTGCTCAAGTGGCACATAGCCTCCCCATTTTCTCCAGCAGCATACAATAAATAGTAGGTAAGCCGGTCACCGTCCCCTTCCCCAATCCTCGCTTTTGATGCTTAATTGTACTCAAGGGGACGAGGATGCTGTATGCTGATCCCGCATCCCTCCCAGAGAGTTGGAAGCGTAATGCCTCTTTTCTCCTTACAGGTACAAAATTTAAACCGCTCTGCTAATTCAACGGTATTGTATGTATTTATGCAATCAAAGACCTAAGCGTGTAATGAGAGCGCTCATAGAACACATTCGAGATATTAGTAAAATGAGTGTTGCCTCTTGGCTGGCAACCTCCCTTGATTTTGTAGTCTTTACTCTATTCAACCGAGGAGTAAATCTCCAAATTTCCACCGCCGCAGCCCTCGGTTCTCTAGCCGGGGCGCTGCTCCATTTTACCATTTGCCGACTGTGGGTATTTCGTCATAGCAAGCAGCACGGTTTGGCCGAATCTATCGGTCGTTATATCATCGTGTCTGGGGGAGCATTAATTTTACATTCCCTCGCCACTACCCTCCTGGCTAACTCTATTATTCCCCAGGAAGAATTAGCCTGGTTAATTTCTAAAAATACAGTCTTCCTCTTCTGGGTGTATCCCGGCACCAAATACATGGTTTTTGGGCCAGGTCAATCCTTAAAACGAAACTCACCTAATTTCCACGCCAACCCTAAACAAAGATAGGATATTATTTCCAGTTATTTAATAGTTAAAGATATTTAAAACTAAGAAATTAGAGTTTCATTGTGAAGATTGAGGTGACAGGAATTACGCAATTTTTAACATGAAAACACCCCTGTAGAGGCGATTCGCGAATCGCCTCTACAGGGGTGGAGAAGCCGACTTATTTGATTGCTAAGAGAGCCGGTATCTCAGGATAGAATCAAACTCAAAATTAAGGGGCGACAATCCGGAGGCGATGGGTAACCATTGTGATGCCATCTTTGCGAACAATAATCGCTGAAATCCAGCGATTATCTTCCGTAGAGGGGGCTTGACCGACTTTAAAAAGTCCCCCAGCGGAGAGGGGTTCTAATTTCAAATCTGAAGGGATTAAATATTGGGTTGTGCGAACGGGTTCTTCCAGTGCATAGCCCAGAATTAAATCATTTCGCAGGGGTTCAACAACGATCGCATCGAAGTGATAACGCTCCCCAGGGCGGACTTCTTCGGGTAAATTAATTTGTAAAGTGGGGGGATTGTCGCCGGTGGTGATTTGATTGCGTTCGGCGATAATATTTTGACGAACAATTTGCTGGTTACTATAATGCTGCTGCGATCGCACCGTTGCCGTTAACCTCAAATCGCGATCGTTTTGAGTCTCCACCCCAGTAATTTCGGTAACTGTTTCCACCCTAAATCCAGTCCCATCCCGTTCCCAAGACTCGATCTCGGTGCGATAGCTCAAATTAGGGAAACGCTCCCACAGTTGGGTTAATCCTTCCCTTAAACTCTGATAATCTAACCCATCAGAATTGACAAAGGTTGGACTATAAAACTGCATCACGGCTTGAATATCTTGCCGATTCGCTGCCGCATCAATATCCTGGAGAATCCGGTTAAGTTCCGGGGGTGCAGTTTGAGCCGTGGCTGCGGCAACCCTCATGGGTGTGGCCCCTCCAGCACACCAGAGGCTGAAACTGACCATAATTGCAGCGATCGCCGAACGTTCACGACTGGGGGTCCCCGTGGATTGCCGCGTAGGGCTCAAACGGGATTGCAGTAAGCTCAAGGGATTAGTCATTGGGGAGGGCTTCAACACGACACGATAGAACAGATCCTAGCAATAGTCTTCCGGAGAAAACCGGGGATTTCCGCAGGGATGAAGTGAATTGGATTGCACAGGCGCTCGAAAAACAGAGATCAACCCGTTTAAATTTATAGTTTAGATGCGATATCGCAATTGTTGCATCCAACCGAAAACTATCCCCAGGAAACGCAAACAGAGGCTACCGACTTGGCAAATAAACCGATTCGACTACTGATTGCTGCGAGTGGCACAGGGGGGCATTTGTTCCCCGCACTCGCCACCGCAGAACAACTCCCAGACTATCAGATTGAATGGTTGGGGGTTCCCAACCGCATGGAAACTCAACTGATTGGCGATCGCTATCGGTTGCACACCATTCCTGTCGAAGGATTTCAACAGCGTCTCGGACTCGGCACCCTCAAAATCGCCCTCCGACTCGTCAGTTCCGTGTTTCAAGTGCGCCGCTTGCTCAAAACTGGAGAATTTCATGGCGTCTTTACCACCGGGGGTTATATTGCGGCACCCGCCATTTTAGCAGCCCGTTCTTTGGGATTACCGGCGATTCTTCATGAGTCTAACGCCTTGCCGGGGAAAGTCACCCGCACCTTTAGTCCCTTTTGTACCGTGGTGGCAGTCGGGTTTGAGAAAGCGGCGCAATATTTACCCAAGGCAAACACTGCTGTTGTGGGAACTCCGGTGCGATCGCCTTTCCTCGCTACCCCTCAATTGGATTTACCCATTCCTGAAACTGTCCCTTTAATTGCGATCGCCGGAGGTTCCCAAGGCGCAGTTGCTGTTAACAAATTGGTGCGCGAATGCGCTCAATCTTGGATTGATGCCGGTGCCTGGATTTTCCATCAAACCGGAGACAATGATCCGGAAGTCGATAGTTTTCAGCATCCCCATTACATTTCCATGCCATTCTATTCCAATATGGCGGGATTGTTGCATCGCGCTACTCTAGTGATTAGTCGGGCGGGTGCGGGGACTTTAACTGAATTAGCGGTGACGAAAACGCCCTCGATTTTAATTCCTTATCCCTTTGCGGCAGAAGATCATCAAGCCTATAATGCATCAGTCTTTGCCGATGCAGGGGCCGCCGTAGTTTATCGGCAAAAAGAGCTAACGGCGCAACAGTTGCAACAGCAAGTTTTAGACTGGATAAAATCACCGGAATCCTTGCAGAAAATGGCAGAAGCAGCCGGGGGGTTAGCCGTTCCCGATAGTGGCGATCGGCTCGCTCAATTAGTCCGCAAATGGGTAGAAAAGTAAGGCTCAATTCTCGGATACCTAATCTGTAGGGGCGATTCGAGAATCGCCCTACAGATAGAGTTCGATTTCTAACTATGCCGAAGTCCTTTAGGAGTGCGTTGGCGGAGCCTGTGCGGAACGCACTTACATCTTGCTTGCTTTGTTTATACCCAAATCATTTAGGATTGCTATAGCGGTTCCTCGCTTCATGAGGTACAGATATTTAGAGGAGAGGAGTGCGAGCATCTTGCTCGCTATTGTCAAT
>CAYUEH010000125.1:9354-11011 GCA_964442465.1 uncultured Laspinema sp.
GAGGAGTGCGAGCATCTTGCTCGCTATTGTCAATAACGAGCAAGATGCTCGCACTCCTAGTCCTGATCCGTATTTCATAACTGTGGGAAACGCTATATCTGACCTACAAAGTAAGTCTTTGACTCCTGAAAATCTATCTTAAATCCTGCCCTTGTCCTCCAATTTAAACCCCTTAATTCACAACTTGAACACTATGGCTGCGGGGATCCGTTTTACTCGCATTTTTCGGGGCAGCCGCACTATTCAAGGCAGAATTTTGACCTTTTGCCTTGGCATAAGGTAAGGGATTACCGGCAATTAAAGCTTCGATATTTTCCGCCATCACCCCTTGAGGAATTTCCCCGATCGCCTCCGCAATTGCCTCTCCATCGGTGCCTAAAAACACAAAATGAGGAATGCCATCCACCCGATATTTCGTTAACTCCGGCAACCACTTGGTATTGTCAACATTCAACATCACAAAGTTAATGCTTTCTGCATATTCCGTTTCCAGTTCTTTCATAAACGGTGCCATAGCCATACAGCTTGTGCACCAATTAGCATAAAATTCCATCAAAGTCGGTTTGCCATTCTCCAGCGCCACCTCGTAAGGGATGGAATTTGTTTCTAGATCCGTTAAGGAAACCGTACTCGATTCAGTCCGCAATCCCAGGAAAATTCCCACCGCTAGGACTGTAGCGGCAAGGACAATAATCAGATTTCTGAGTTGATTCAGGAATGAAGCCGGGGGTTTTTCAGGTAAATTTGCAGTCATTGCCTCTGTGATTACCAGTTGTTACAATTGTTTCTAGTTTAGCGAACGATCGCCCAGGAGGGAGGAAGGCGCAACCTGGAAGGGAGGGGATGCCGGGTGAGGGTTGGAGTGATGGAGTGGGGGAGAACTGCATTTTTTCTCAGAAGCCGCGCTAGAATAAGACTCGGGAATCTTGGTAAGAATTCGTCAGTCAATTCCCCCCAGCGTTTTATCCCTTTACTCATTCTAAGCCATTCATTCAAAGTAAACCGTGAAAAAACGAGTGACCCTAACCTTTCCGAAACGGTCAGTACAAATGCCAATTACTTATCGGTTGGCGAAAGATTTTAACGTGGCTGCTAATATTATTCGGGCACAGGTTGCCCCCAACCAAGTGGGGACCCTAGTGGTTGAATTATCCGGGGATATTGATCAACTAGATGCGGCAATGGATTGGATGCGCGCCCATGATATTACCATTTCCTTGGCCTCGCGGGAAATATCAATTGATGAAGAAAGTTGTGTTCACTGCGGACTTTGTACCGGAGTTTGTCCAACGGAAGCCCTGCATCTCAACCGGGAGAGTTTTCAATTGAATTTTACGCGATCGCGTTGTGTCGTTTGTGAACAATGTATTCCCACCTGTCCCGTCCAAGCCATTTCTACTAATCTTTAGGGTCCACCAAATATTGAGCTATCAAGGCGTGGATTTTTAACGAATGCCAGAGGAGATCCCATGTTTTTTATTAAAGCACTTCCCCGGCTGTCTCTGACGCTACTTGGGATGACTTATTTTAACTTTGGCTGGACCTTAGCCACCGCCCAAGCGCCCTTGTGGGTGTGGGTTTTATCGATGGTTTTGACATTTCTGATGGCGGAGGCTTTAGCGGCCCCTTGGTCGATTATCCGCACCTTTTCAGTGCG
>CAYUEH010000126.1:0-10974 GCA_964442465.1 uncultured Laspinema sp.
GTTTGTCAAGGCGATCGCTCAAAAAATTTTTGAGCGTCGCTCAAAGCCCCGAAACGACCAGCAGGCAAGGCTTATGCGCCTTCGACATTGGTAGAAACCTGGGCAGACCGAGAGGGATTTAATGAAGAAGCCGGTAAAGAGCGATCGCCACCGCCTAGGGCCGCCCCATGAGAGCCAGTCCCCTCCCCGGGACCCACCTGATTTAAGCGCCGCATTAAACTCGCCATTTCCAGGGCATTCATCCCATAATCCCAGCCCTTATTACTCTTCACCCCCGCCCGTTCTAGGGCTTGCTGCATCGTATCTGCCGTAATAATGCCAAAAATCACCGGCACCCCCGACTGATATCCAGCCGCAGCAATCCCTTTCGAGACCTCTGCTGCCACATAATCAAAATGAGGCGTTTGACCTCGGATCACAGCACCTAAGCAAATCACCGCATCATAGCGCCCTGACAGAGCCAATTGACGGGCCACAATCGGCACCTCAAAACTCCCGGGAATCCACACATAATCCACCTGAGTCCCCTGGGGGTCTACATCCACACCGTGACGCTTGAGAGCATCTTCACAGCCCTGTAACAGTTTGCCTACAATCAAATCATTGAAGCGACTGATCACGATCGCAAACCGCAAGCCCTCAGTCTGGGTAAACGTTCCCTCAAAAACCGCCATATTAGTTTTAGGTCTAATTGATTATCGATAAAGTTGTAGGGGTAAGCCTTGATGCTCCCCCGGTGCAATGGGCGCTCAAGAATCGAAAGGACAAAAGACCATCGGCATCAAACCGATCGCCCCTTGCACCTTTCGATCGCTGACCCCCTTAGCAGGGTGCTTATACCACCAAAAAGTTTAAAACTCCCACCAGAATCACCAGAGCAAACCAAACACCCGAACCAATGAACAGCAAGGGTTTAGATTGATCCCAGTTTTGGGGAGAGGCATAAGCGACAGGGACGCCCACGACCATCACAAAAGACAAGAAAACCAGGGCGGCAAGAGCCAGTTGAAAAATAATTGTCATTTTTTTTTCTTCCTTCGACAGCGGGTCTAGTAATCAGGGTTTGAACTAGAGCAAATATCGGTTAATTAATCGCTCTGATTCTTAACCTACCAAAAAATGACCCAATCTCATAGAGGGGGTACAGGCTTTATTCTTAGGGAGGATGGGAGGATGGGAGGATGGGGGAGATGGGGAGGATGGGGAGGATGGGGGAGATGTTCAACGTCCCGACTGAAGTCGTTCTCCTCTTTTGTTTGTAGTAACGACTTCAGTCGTTGCCGCGTTACTTGGCATCCGCCAAGTAACGCCCTCAGCTTAGACTTGTCCTTTAGTTCGGAAGCAGGCGCTAGACCCTCGGATTGCTCGTGTGATGTCTTACGCCATCACACGAGAGCAACGACTGAAGTCGTTACTACAAACATCTTCCCCATCCTCCCCATCTCCCCAATCCTCCCCATCTCCCTAACAAACAAATGACAAGAAAAATGGACATTATTTTGTGTCATACCACAGCAGATTTCGATACCTTGGGGGCTGCGGTGGGACTGACTCGGTTATCCCCCGGAAGTCGGATTGTACTCGCGGGGGGTTGCCATCCGGGAGTTCGGCAATTTTTGGCCTTGCATCGGGATGAGTATCCCTTAATTGAACGGCGATCGGTCAATCCCGATCGCATTCGTTCGTTAACGGTGGTGGATACCCAACAGCGCGATCGCCTGGGTAAAGCCGCAGAATGGTTAGATTTGCCGGTCCCAATTGCAGTGTGGGATCATCACCCTCATGTTCAGAGCGATATTCCAGCGACAGAAACTCATATTGAAGCCCTAGGTGCCACAACGACGGCGATCGTGGAACAGCTTCGTTTGGGATTAGACCCTCATCCCAACGGGCCCATTTTGAATGTGGCGGAAGCAACCGTCATGGCCCTGGGCATTCATGTAGACACGGGTTCCTTAACCTTTGACCATACCACCCCAAGGGATGCGATCGCCTTAGCCTGGTTAATGCAGCAAGGCGCTTCCTTATCGGTGATTGCCGAATCTATCGAACCCGGATTATCCCCCCGACTCCAGGACCTGCTCACCACTGCCTTAGAGACTCTGCAAACTGAAACCATCCAGGGTCATCCTGTTTCGACAGTGCTGCTGGAAACCCCGGAATACATTGCTGGATTATCCAGTGTGGCGGGGCAAATTATGGAGATTACGGACACCGAGGCCCTGCTGTTGGGAAATCGCTATCCCATCAAAGGGTCCGATGAACATCGGCTGGTGGTGATTGGGCGATCGCGCATTTCCGGGACCAATCTCCAAACCTTATTCACCCCTTGGGGGGGTGGAGGACATCCCCGTGCCAGTTCCGTCAGTTTGCGCCTCACGGACCCAATCGTTACCTTCCAGGAAATCCTCGCAGAGTTTAAAAAGCAGATTCCTCATCAACCTATCGCCCGAGAATTGATGTCCTCCCCAGTCCGGACAATTCGACCCGAAACGACCATTCATGAAGCTCAACGGATTCTGTTGCGCTATGGTCATTCCGGGTTATCCGTGGTCAATGAAGCAGGAACCCTGGTGGGGGTGATTTGTCGCCGGGACCTGGATATTGCCCTGCATCATGGATTGGGTCATGCGCCAGTTAAAGGCTACATGAGTAGCAATGTTAAAACCATCGCCCCAGATACGCCCTTACCGGACATTGAGGACCTGATGGTGACCTTTGATATTGGGCGATTGCCGGTGTTGTCGGAAGGGTCATTACAAGGGATTGTCACCCGGACTGATGTATTGCGACAACTGCACCAGGATAGTGCGATCGGCTCTCAGAGCAATTTCACCAGTGGAAGTCCGTCCTATTGTCCCTTACCTCGGGAAGTCGCCTCCCTGTTGGCGAATCGCCTCGCGCCGCAATTGGGGACTCTCTTGAATCGGGCGGCCCAATTGGCGGAAGAACGAGGTTGGCATCTTTATCTCGTCGGTGGAGCCGTGCGGGATATCCTGTGGGCAATTTATCACCAAGAGGGGAGTTCGGGGTTTAAATTAGTCGAAAAACAGGAGAAGCAGAAAGAACCTGAAGGCGATCGCCCACCTTTGCTGCTGACGGATATTGATTTGGTTGTGGATGGGTTCGATTCCCGTGCCGATGATGCTGCCGGGGTGGAACTAGCGGAACAACTTCAAAAACTTTATCCCACCGCTCGTTTAGATATTCACGGTCAATTCCAAACCGCTGCCTTGTTGTGGCATAAAGACCCGGAGTTAGATTCTCTATGGGTTGATATTGCCACAGCGCGGACAGAATTTTATCCCTATCCAGCGGCGAATCCCGAAGTGGAAGCCTCCTCGATTCGGCAAGACCTTTACCGGAGAGATTTCACCCTGAATGCTCTGGCTGTGAGGCTTACCGGGCCCAATCGTCGGGGGGAGATTTTGGATTTCTTTGGGGGATGGTTGGATTTGCAGGCGGGACAGATTCGGGTGTTACACGCCAATAGTTTTATTGAGGACCCGACGCGGATTTATCGGGCGGTGCGGTTTGCGGTGCGGTTGGGATTTGAGATTGAACCGCAGACTCAAGGGTATATTCGGTTGGCGATGGAGAGTGGGGTTTATTTGCGATCGCCGGAGTTAACTCGCCGCGTGCCGGCTTTGGAAACCCGACTGAAGAATGAACTGAAATATATTTTACAAGCCCCTTACTGGGAACGGGCTTTGCAATTATTAGATTCCTTTGATGCATTACGCTGCATCCATCCCAGCTTAAAATTAGACCGGGAATTATGGCAGCAATTGCGATCGGTCGATCGCTGGATTCGTCGAATTCAGGGTACGGTGAATGGAGCAGCATCGCCGCTCAAGACCCTTCCCGAATCGTGGCAGATTCGCTTAGAACTGCTGATTGCTCATTTAGAGCCGCAATGGAGGGGGGAGGTGGCCCAAAATTTGCAACTGAGTAGCGATAGTATTGAGCGCTTAGAACAGTTAGCAACGGCGGCGATCGCCGTCACTCCAGTGAGGGAGATGTCCCGACCCAGCGAGGTGGTGCGATTGTTAAGCCGTTATGACCGGACGTTGTTAATGGCGATCGCTGTCATGAGTCCCAAAGCTCTCAGGCGGCGAATTTGGCAATATATCTATCACTGGATGAATGTCAAACCGTTACTCAACGGCAATGATCTCAAAGCCCTTGGTTACAAACCCGGACCCCAGTTTAAGACCATTTTAGACAGCCTGCTTGCGGCCACCCTAGACGGGGAAATTCAAAGCCGCTCGGATGCCGAGGCTTATCTGGCCCAATATTTTCCCCGGGACTCCATGCAACAGCCCTAGGGGATTTTCAATTCAGGCAGTCAAAAGGGTTCGGTTTTGGGAAGATTTTTAGATACAGCTTTCCTTGCTAACTCTCTACCACTAAACCAATATGGATGCGAATGAACTGCTGAAGCGGTATGCAGCAGGAGAAAGGGATTTTCGGGGTGCCTACTTAGTCCGTGCTGATTTGATGTTTGCTGAACTCAGTCTCGCGGATTTATACGATGCCGACCTTAGTTGTGCTGACCTATTTGAGGCTAAACTCAGTGGCATCAAACTCAGTGGAGCTAATTTAGAAAATGCTCACCTGAGCCGTGCGGACTTGAGTAATGGCAAGCTCTTTGGCGCTAAATTAAGCTATGCCGACCTCAGTCGGGCTGATTTGTTTCGGGCGGATTTATTTCGCGCCGAACTTACCGATGCGGACCTCCATCGCGCGAATCTCACTCGCTCTGACCTCAGTGGAGCCAACTTGACTCGGGCTAATTTGAATGAAGCCATCTTAAGTCAAGCCAACTTAAGCGATAGTAATCTTTCTTTTGCCAGCCTGAATAATGCCAAGTTGAATGGGGCTAAATTAAATGGGGCCAATTTAAGTGAAGCACACCTGTTTGATAGTGACCTCACCGGGGCTAAATTAGAAAAAGCAGACCTGAGAAATGCCGAACTATTCGCGGCTAAATTAATCGAAGCCAATTTAGTAGAAGCCGATTTACGCAACGCCAAATTTAGTGAAGCCAATTTGAGCAAAGCCAAGCTAGATGGAACCAACCTCTCGGGGAGTAATCTGAGTCGTACCAATCTCAGTGAAGCCAGTTTGAGTGAAGCCAATTTGACCGAGGCGAACTTAAGCGAAGCGACTTTGCGAAAAGCGAACCTCAGTAAGGCCAAATTGTGCGATGCTAATCTCAGTCGGGCTAACCTGAGTGAAGCGAATTTAGTCGGAGCGGACCTGTCGAGTCCCAAGAAAGAGCCGATCGCCGAACGGTCCTTGTCCCTGAAAAACAAAAAGTCTGTCATGCTCGGTCGCGATCCCAGCGTCTCCTTACAGATTTATTCCCCGTTTGTCTCCCGTCGTCATGCTTCCATCGACATCGAAGACAACGGACAATACATCATCCGCGACCATAACAGCACCAATGGGGTCTTTGTCAATGACCAGCAAATCGAGCAATCAATGGTCTTACCGGATGGGGCCAGAATTCGCATCGGACCTTTTCTGTTAGTTCTCAATGGGGATGAACTGGAATTGCAGGATGAGCAAAACCGGCAACCCACTTCCCTGAGTGAGGCTGATTTAAGTCAGGCGGACTTGCGGAATGCTAATCTGACTGGGGCTAATTTCTATCGGGCTAACCTCAAAGGTGCTAACCTTTATGGCGCGAACCTCACGGGCAGCAATCTGAGCCATACTAACCTTTCGGGCGCTACAATGCCAGATGGGTCAATCCATCCCTAGGCGATCGGCGGTACTGTTATCCCAATAACCGGCGAGGGTATGAGGTAGAGATATTTAGAGGAGTGCGAGCATCTTGCTCGCTATTGATAATAGCGAGCAAGATGCTCGCACTCCAAGATGTACCTCATGAGGCCACCGAACCGCTATAACTTAGATTCCTAACAGCAGAAACCGGGTTTCTGTTCCAAATTTGTGGCTAATTGCGATAAATGTTGTGAAGAAACCCGGTTTCTCACCCATGAAGTCTCGACGCCCTAGGACAAGAAACCGGGTTTCTGTTCCAAATTTGTGGCTAATTGCGATAAATGTTGTGAAGAAACCCGGTTTCTAACCGATCCTGTGTTGAACCCCTAGATAGCCTTCACTGTCAAATGTTTGCTACAGTATTTCACTCGGAGTCAGTCTCCCTTGTGAATGCCCATCCTTACTGAAACTTCTACATCTAACTTCTAAAATGCTAAGAGCCGGAATTGTCGGACTCCCGAATGTGGGAAAATCTACTTTATTTAATGCCTTAGTGGCCAATGCTAAAGCGCAAGCGGCTAACTTCCCCTTCTGCACCATTGAACCCAATGTGGGGGTCGTGGCGGTGCCCGATGAGCGGTTAACGATGCTGGCAAAACTCTCAAAATCCGAGCAAATCGTCCCCACCCGCATCGAGTTTGTGGATATTGCTGGATTAGTTAAAGGGGCCAGCAAAGGGGAGGGTCTGGGTAACCAGTTTTTATCTCATATCCGGCAAGTCGATGCGATCGTCCAGGTGGTGCGTTGTTTTGAGGATGAAAATATCATTCACGTCGCTGGTTCTGTTGATCCGGTGCGGGATATCGAAATCATTAACCTAGAACTGGGATTAGCGGATTTAGCCCAAATTGAGCGGCGTATGGATCGCACGCGCAAATTAGCGCGCAGCAGTAAAGAGGGTCAAGTGGAAATGGCCGCTTTAGAAAAATTAGCGGCAGCCTTGAATGAAGGCCAACAAGCGCGTCAAGTGTCTTTAACCGAGGAGGAAACGGAAGCGGTTCAGCAGCTTGAGCTTCTGACGAGTAAGCCGATTATTTATGCAGCCAATGTCTCAGAAGATGACTTAGCCACGGGCAATGAATGGGTGGAAAAGGTCCGAGAAGTGGCCTCGGTAGAGAATGCTAAAGTCGTGATTATTTCAGCTCAGGTTGAGTCGGAACTGGTGGAACTGCCGGAAGAGGAACGGGGAGATTTTCTGGCCTCTCTGGGGGTGGAAGAAGGGGGATTAAAGTCTTTGATTGCTGCGACTTATCAATTGTTGGGGTTACGCACATTTCTGACGACGGGACCGAAAGAAACCCGGGCTTGGACGATTCGAGAAGGGATGTTAGCCCCTCAAGCGGCAGGGGTGATTCATACGGATTTTGAGCGGGGTTTCATTCGCGCTGAAACTGTTGCCTATCAGGATTTGGTGACCACGGGTTCGATGAATGCGGCGAAGGAAAAAGGGTTGATTCGCAGTGAAGGAAAAGAGTATGTGGTGCAAGAAGGGGATGTGATGCTGTTCCGGTTTAATGTTTAAGCTGGGGGGTGCGGATATCTCTGAGATGAATGGCGTCAGGGGAGGCCAAATGATCCGGTATCTGCTCTTAGGGTTGATCCCAATCTAATCGTTTCCCCGGACTGAGGTAAAGGGGTACGGTGTTGCTGTACCCCTAGGGATTTACTCCATTTTTAAATAGGCTTTAGCGGCTTGCTGGGTATCATTTCCCAATCGAGTAATCAGATACTCGCTATAGGCGCTATTATTTAGGGGGAAGCTGGAATTCTCCAGAATAAAATCAGGAAATATCGTTGTTAAATCTGAGGTTCCTTCTTGGCCATGTCGAGGAATTTTATGATTAACTATTTGATATCCCTGAGAAGTTTTATGTAAAATCAGCGCTACGGGAAAACTCCCCCCTCGCTTCTGGAAGAGTTGATTGTCCTCTACATCATATTCATGACAGACCACCCACAAATATTGATGAATGTCTCGTTTCTTGGCTTCCATTCCATAGACTTGGTAGGCGCAAAAGGTCTGATTGACTAGGGCATCTACTCCGACAATATCTTTAATAAAGTTGGAGTTTTCCATGTACTCAGCAGTGGCTTGTTCAATGTTAAAGGAACTGTGGGAGTTGAGGCCAGGATCTCGACTGTCGCATCCCCCCAGCATCAAGGCAGCTGGGAGGAGTGGCACACCGATAAACCATTGAAAGAATAAGGACAGTGTACGCATTGCTATAAGGTAAAGTTTATAGATGGAGTTTTGCCTGCATGGTCTTAGGGGTATGACTTTAGCAAGCGTGTCCTTTAAGATTCGGTTAGACTGAGACAGATCATAGACAAATCTTTCCCCTATTGATGTACTACTTTATACTCAAAAGGGGCTAGTTTTTAAGAAAGAATATTAAAAAATATTAAAATTTTCCTTGCCCAGGGATAATTGGGATAAATTTGTCATAAACCTATCAGAAAATGCGGGGGCCGCCTGGGTGATTAGGGAGGATGCCGGAATCGGCGATCGCACCTGGAACCGTTGCTCTCGGGCAGTCCATCGCCTAATTCGGTAATCTAGGCAACAAAGCTGAACCCGTCGAGGGAATTCGACGGTTTTAGGGATTGACAAGAATCTTTAGGGATTTTCAAAACAGGATTAAACGGATGAGAACATCTGTTCAGAAAATTTTCAGGAAATTTTTATTGCCTTTACAGTAAGAAAGGGCCAGCTATAGAAAATAATAAGAATTCAACCCGACTAGACTGGGATCACTTTCATCGGGATAGGTTTTGAGAGGGGATCTGGGGGCGCGGTAGGGGGAAATTCGAGTGGCAAAGCAAGAGAGAGTCCAGTTCGTAGCGGTAAAATTGGGCGGCGATCGCCCTAAAATTTAAGCAATTAACGGGGATAAATTGGGAATAATAATCTACTTTAAATGACAGGAAAATTTTTTCTAGGCGTAAAGGCTTATCCCGTCTGCAATTTTCACGAAAATTTTACAATATCGGAGCACAACCTTGACAATTCCCCCTAGCGTATATAATAATTTCCAGGGACAATAAAATAAATGGGATTCAATGCTAAACTTCATTGAACCGTTTAGAGGGTGCTAGAGCAAACTACCATCGGTCAACGATCATAAACATTGCGGTTTTTACGGAGCAGAATTTAAGGAAATGTACTGCAACGAAGAAACAAGCAACCACGCTTTAAAATGCAGGGTGCGCCAGACCAGAACGGGCAGCAGAGAAGCTGATGCCCCAACTCAAAGGGGGAAAGTCGGTCTATCCCAGATTCCCCAATGATTTATCGTTCATTACAAAAAATTTGTAGGAAGTAACCGGATGAACTGACCCACTAGCTGAAAAGCAAGAGACGTAAATTGGATGGCAATCGTGAATTGAAACCCGCTCACCCCTTCATTTTTGCTCAAGGGTTGAGGGGTTGAAAAGATCACGCGATCGCGCCTAGCTTTCAGGTTAACTGGGGCAGTTCACTTGCGGGTGACCCCCTCTCAGGTGAAGGAAAATGAAACCAGGAATTTTGTCTACCACAGCACTCGTGATTGCACTTGGCTTTACAGGTTCAGTAACTGCTCAACCCGGTGTCAACTACGACACGCGCACCCAAGCGACCTCAAAACGTGACCGGGATTCGGTTAGAAAAACACCCTCAACCCAGACCCCTTCTACGCTCCAGCACAATGCCAGGGTTGCGGCTGGCATCGAGATCAACAAACAGGCGATCGCTGCCATCAGCCAATTTTTGAATAACCCCGATTCTCCTATCCCCCGCAGCGAGATCCCACCGCTTCAGACCCTCGATGCCCCCACCATCTCCCCAGAATTACCGCCCCTGGCGGCTGCCAGCATTTACTTACCCGAATTAGCCCCAACCATGACCGGCTATCTGTGGCCCGCCCAAGGGGTCCTCTCTTCCGGCTACGGCTGGCGTTGGGGACGGATGCACCACGGCATTGATATCGCTGGACCCATCGGCACTCCCATCCTAGCCGCTGCCAGTGGGGTGGTGATTACGGCGGAATGGCATACGGGCGGCTATGGCAATCTCGTAGAAATCGAACATTCCGACGGCAGTATCACCCTCTACGCCCACAATAATCGCATCCTGGTCAACGCAGGGGATCAGGTGGAAGGGGGCCAATTAATCGCCGAAATGGGCAGTACCGGCTTTAGCACTGGACCCCACTTGCACTTTGAGGTCCATCTTCCAGAACAAGGATCCGTCAATCCCCTGGCTTATCTTCCCGAATCGGGATTATCGGCGCGATTGCCTAGAGCATCGGTGCCTACAGCATCAGCGCAGTAGTGCCAGAGTCGATGAGTGGGACGGCGATCGCGCTTCATCCCTCAACTCCGGAACCGCGCCGTTTCCGGAAACCCACTTAGACCTCCTGTGGCATACTCAAAATCGGGTAACTTCTATCAGAAGTTATCCGTTTTTTTAGCTCAGTTCAACATTGCTACAGTTTAGGCTGACAAACTCGACCGGCTTCGTTAAAATCAATGGCGATTTTCGCGATCGCACCCCCTGATTATGAACCACTCGTTCCCCCACCGATTCCGTCTTCCCCTGTACGCTCTGATCGTCCTGTTATTGGCTAGTTGCACCCCCACGAAAACGAGGGAATGCCGTCGCCTCATTCACGCCCTAGACCAAGGCACAACCACCCTGAACCGCTTAGAACTCACGCCGATGACGGGGAGTCAAGCTGCGGACCAAGTGAAACTCTCCGTTGAAGCCATCAAAACCGTCCCCTTAACGGATGAAACCATCATCAGATTTCAAACCCGGGCCGTCTCCCTCTACGAACAAATCGGGACCACCTTGCGAGAGACCAGTGGCGTTGCCACAATGGTGAGCAATCTTCAACCTACCCCCCAAGGATTGCAAACCCGAAACACAGCCCAAGCCAAAGTTGCCAAGGCGATCGCCACCCTCGAACAATCCACCCAAGATGCCACCGTCCTACTCGCCGAAATCGAAGAATACTGCCTCAAACCACCCCAACCCTAACAACTCCCCCAACTCCCCCCCATCTCCCCCATCTCCCCCATCTCCCCCATCCTTACAACGGTAGGTTTTTTTTTACGCTGATGGTGATTTGCCTTTCTATTAACTCCACCTCCGGTCCCCTCCCCTTGGCAAGGGGAGGGTTAGGGTGGGGTCCTCTTGAC
>CAYUEH010000127.1:0-10769 GCA_964442465.1 uncultured Laspinema sp.
TGTAGTTAAGTTTGTGACGGGGCGATCGGGCATCAAGAGGACCCCACCCTAACCCTCCCCTTGCTAAGGGGAGGGGACCGGAGGTGATCTTAAATTTGAGGCAAATCCTCTTGAACGTAAAAAACCTACTTTTGTAAGTCTCCCCCATCTCCCCCATCTCCCCCATCTCCCCCATCATGAGTTACTGTCTCAATCCTAGCTGTCCCAATCCCAGCGATCCCGTCAATGAAAACACCCGCTATTGCTCCCAGTGTGGCACTGATTTATTAGTAGCAGAACGCTGTCGAGCGCTCCAACTCCTGGGTAGCAACAGCTATGAAAAAACCTTTGAAGTAACTGAAGCCGGAACCGCCAAAATTTTGAAGGTTCTCCAGATTAATGACCCGGTAGCCGTGACCCTGTTTCAACAACAAGCCTTACTATTAGGGAAAATCCAACATCCAGGGATTCCCCAACTCCAACAAGGCGGTTACTTCAGCTTTGCGGCGACGAATAGTGCGACGGCGGTGCATGGGATGTTGATGGAAAAAGTTGCGGGTCTCAATTTAGAGCAGGGGATGAAAAATCGCGCCTATCAACCGATTTCTCAAGACTTAGCGCTCAAGTGGCTGCAACAAATTGCGGAAATTTTACAGGCGATTCATCAAATCCCTTATTTACACCTGAATATTAAGCCTGGTAATATTATTCTGACGGATTCTGGACAGTTGGTGTTGATTGATTTTGGCACCGCCAGACAGGTGAGTGCGAGTTATTTACGCACGGTGGAACTTTCTCCTCGTCTGAAGAGTATTGACTCGGGAGGATATACCCCACCGGAACAACTCAAACATGAAGCGGTGGCGCAATCAGATTTTTTTGCCTTGGGACGGACGATGGTGTATTTGCTCACCGCTACGGACCCATTGAGCTTTGACAATGCCGAGACTGGGGAGTTTAATTGGCGCGATCGCGCACCGCAAATTTCCTCACCGGTGGGGGATTTGATTGATCGCCTGATGGATCCGGCCCTGAGTCAGCGCATCCAAACCCCGGAGGAAATTTTACAGCAATTAAGGGAATTGCAACCCCCGGTGGCGCAGACGGAATGGGGTTCTGAGTCAGTGGAGGCGATCGCCTTTCAACCGGGTCAAGAAAGTATCCCTTCAGGGACTCTAGTGTTGCCTACCCTGCAACTGCCGAGCTTTGCGCAACTCCTCCCGGGGACAAATCAGCAAACCGTGGAGGCGGCACCCCGGTTGAAAGGCGATCGCCAAGGGTGGAGATTGGCGGGGGTGTTAGGAATTTGGGCGGTGATTGGATTAGTGGGGGGAATGGGATCGTGGTTTTTAGTGACGCGGACGAGTAGCGCCTATCAGTGCCAACGATTGTTGGCGGTGATTGACGAGGGGGGACAACAAGTGACTCAAATTGAGGGAACCGATGCCACTGCCGCCAACAAAATGGCCCAACATCTCGATCGCCTTGCGGAAGAATTGTTAGGGATGAAAATATCTGATACTCAGGTCCAACCCTATCCTTTGCAGTTGGGGAAAAGTTACCAACAATTGAGTTTGTCGTTTCGGCAAATTGGAGAAGCGATCGCCATTGTGGATGCGGCCCCCTTATCCAAAGCCGGTTTAGACCAGGTGAAAGCGGCGCGCAAAAAAGCCGAAGAAGCCGGTCGAGCCGCCGAAACTGCCGCAAAAACTGCCGATGGCGTAGCCGGACAAATTCATAGCTACTGTAAAAAATAATAGGTTCAGTCGAATAGGAAAGAAGAAAAATCAAGGCAAAACACAGGAATTTTTACAAGAAAATTCCTGTGTTTTGCCTTGATTAATTAATATTTAGAGATGAATTTCTAGGTTTAAAATATAGTGACCTAGCTGAACATTTTGTGACCAAAGCTCGTATTCTAGGCGCAAATGTTCGGGAATTGGGCGACCGGATAGGGTCAAGCTGCGAGTATAATTTCTCATCCGTAACTGGCCATTGCTGCCGTCGGTTTCATTTTGTAGCCAATAGCGGCTGGTGCCATACATTCCGCGTTCCCACTGGTGACGATAGCTAAATTGACCATTACCTTGCATGGTCATAATCACGCGGTAGGGAGAAATTTCTAACCACAAGAGTCGGGAAGTAATCGTAGTGGGTCCGGTACTGACTTCCGGAGTCGAATCTGACTCGGGAAAATCGCTTAGTGCCGGTTCAGTCAGGAGGAGATGAAACCGATCTTGGTCCTTTTGATAAAGGGTAGCAGCAGTTTCCACGACCGACCACAGGGGGAGGTCCGTCGAGATCAAGCAAAGGCTTACAGGTTTGCGGCGATGGGTCAGCATGAGGGTTGTAACGAACAGGGTGTGAAGAGTTTTCCAATAATCGACAAGACCAGGGGGTGACTTGCTCTCAATTTTAGTATGCCAGCAGAGTCAAGAACGGTGTAGGATCGCCATAAGCCATCCCATCATAGTTTAGCCCAATGCCCAGTTCGATAGTAAATGTAAGAATTACGGAATCTCAGCAACAATTAACGATTGATAGACCGAATCAGGGTTTATCCGTGCAAGGACGGATCCGAGTGCCGGGGGATAAGTCAATTTCGCACCGGGCTTTGATGTTGGGGGCGATCGCCAAGGGTGAAACCACGATTGAGGGGCTACTATTGGGCGAAGACCCTCGGAGTACCGCCCGATGTTTTCAGGCATTGGGGGCTGAAATTTCTCCCCTGAATGAACAACGGGTGCGGGTGCGTGGTGTCGGGGTCGGACAATTAATTGAACCGACAGATATATTAGATGCGGGAAATTCGGGGACGACGATGCGATTGATGCTGGGCATCCTTGCCAGTCATCCGGACCGATTTTTTACCGTAACTGGGGATAAATCCCTGCGATCGCGCCCCATGTCTCGGGTGGTTAAACCTTTACAACAAATGGGTGCTCAAATCTGGGGTCGTAATGGCGCTTCTCTGGCCCCGATAGCCGTGCAAGGTCAATCCTTGCGGCCCATTCATTATCACTCACCGATCGCCTCGGCTCAGGTTAAGTCTTGTATCTTACTTGCCGCTTTGATGGCAGAAGGAACGACCACTATCACGGAACCGGCAGTCTCTCGGGACCACAGCGAACGGATGCTCAAAGCATTTGGGGCAGAAATTACCACGGATCCCGAGACGAAAAGTGTGATGATCGCGGGACCGGCTCAACTTCAGGGTCAATCGGTGATTGTGCCTGGGGATATTAGTTCAGCGGCATTCTGGATTGTAGCAGCAGCGATCGTCCCGGATTCAGACTTGACCCTGGAAAATGTCGGGATTAATCCGACTAGGACGGGGATTTTAGAGGCCCTGGAGATGATGAATGCGGATATTCAATTAGAAAATGAGCGGATAGTTGCCGGGGAACCTGTAGCGGATATCCGGGTGCGGCATTCTCAACTGAAGGGTTGCTCTATTGGCGGGGAGATGATTCCTAGACTGATTGATGAGATTCCGATTTTGGCAGTGGCGGCAATTTTTGCTGAGGGTCAGACGGTGATTTCTGATGCGGCAGAATTGCGGGTGAAAGAGAGCGATCGCCTTGCGGTGACGGCAACAGTTCTCAATCAGATGGGGGCGAAAATCACCGAGTTGCCGGATGGGTTGGAAATTACCGGGGGGACGCCCTTACAGGGGACTGATGTGGAGAGTTATGACGATCATCGGATTGCCATGAGTTTGGCGATCGCCGCCTTAAATGCCACCGGAACCACCACGATTCACCACGCCGAAGCGGCTGCGATTTCTTATCCAGATTTTACGGCGACTTTGCGACAAATTTGCGAAGAATGTTAATTTAAAGGCGATCGTTCAGTTTGGTTTCACAGGTGAACAGGAACTCAAGGCGATCGGAATTCAAAACCTTGAATAAAATCAATTCAAGCAACTGAGGAGAAATCATCATGTCTGAACCGAGTTCTAAACCGAAAAGCCCTCTAGGGTTTGATGAAATTATCGCAATTTTTGTGGCATTTTCGACCCTAGGGACACTTTTTATATTATCCTTCCCCAGCACACAGAGGGGCTTAAATCTGTTTGAAACGGGAACTCGTTCTCCGAGTTCTGAAGAGGTTGTTCCCACGGGACAAGGGCCTCAAACTCCCGTAAATCCATTTGTCAATCCGGGACAAGTTACCTCAGTTGGCCCTCAGTCCAGCAATCCCCCGACCTCCCCCCAGGGGAATTCAACCCCTTTGCTGGGAACTTCAACCGCTTGGGGCGGTTTGGCACTCCCACGGTTCTCACCCAACCCCGACTTGAACCCCACAGAAGTACCCCGTGGGGAAGGGTCAGCAGAAGCGAGTTCTATCTTAGAGGAGACACCAATTCTCTCCAGTCCAACCACTGAGGAAAGTATCTCAACCGAGTCGGGAGAGACCCCAAACCCCACTTCCTCTCCCTCGGCAACGCCTACAACCGAAGGGACAACAGATTTTGCCCCCAACCCCTAGGAGCGAGAGGGTCCTTCCTGTCGGAAGATCAGCGGGTTTCTGGATAAAATCTGTGCCGCGCCGGAGAAAATTAGGGCAAAAACTGGGTTTTGGCTCCTTTGATTCTCAATCCCTCCCCCAAACTCGATGAGACCCCACCCTAACCCCAACCCTGTTACAGGTGACTGGAGGGGACCGATGCTTACCCGGGTGGGGTTTTTCTGACGAAAAACCGGGAATTCTATAGGGGGTTGGTGAGGGAATTGCCTAATCATCCGTCCTGGGCGCTGGATGGGGTTGGTCAATGAGAACTTAATTTTAGAAAAATATACAAATTGAACTCAGGCATGAGAAACCCTTGGAAAAGATGGGAATACTGGGAAAAAGGTAAGGTAATGGAGCGCACGGAATTATGCTGCGCCAGATCAAACATATCTTCTGGACTGTGCGGACTTATTCTGATCTCAGTCCAGATTTGTACATCAGGAAGCAGGTAAATCAGACATTATGTGAACGGGCTAACTTGTCGCTGGATGAGTGGTTTAACTGTTTTTGGCGATCGCGGGAAATTTCTTTTTCAGTGGTGAGTTTTGTTTATATTCAGTTGGGAAAATATTCAGGTTTACAGAGTGGAAGACTGTTACCCGGAGATCGCTTAGAGCAAGATTTACAGTTAACACTTGTCTCCTGGTTTGACTGGAATCTTTATCTCTGTGATGATTTTTTTGATGAGTTTGGGATAGATATTGGCGATCGCTTTGACCTGCAGACGATGGCAACCGTAGAAGATTTGGTCCTCTGCCTCCATCGTCTGATCTGTCAGCCTTCGTGATCATTCCAGGGGTTCAAAAATCACCCAATCAAACCTAGAGTTGGAGGGACTCAGGCCATAGGGCGGACAAATTGACCGCCCCAATTCAAGGAAGTTAACGTGCCTTGGCGGTAAGCGGAGCTCTCCCGTAGGGAATCGCCAACCCCAGAATTTCCCAGACTTCCATGACCGGGTAAGACCTGGAAAACGACTAGGACGAATGGTGGCCTACTACTTGGTCTTTGAGGGCAGAAATATCCTGGACTAACTCCTGACGGTTAGAGGCACGCAGGAGATAGCGATAGACAAACCAAGCAGAGTATCCGATTCCGACAAATTCAAAAAACGGGGCAAGCAGGGGAACATCATTGACGGCATCCACCACCGCGAGGACCACTCTGACGGTCACCAATGCCGACAAAAACAGTCCAATGGTGACAATCGGTCGTTGGTACTCGCTGACGAAACTCGTAACATAGATCGGCAGATCCCCTAAGATAGCCGTGACGCTATCCACGATTTCCTCGAATCGACTCGGTTCTTGAGTAGCCGGAGAGAAAGGAGCCAAAGCACCGGCTTCTGCGGCATTGATCTCGATTCTAAGTTGCTCGGCTTCATCAGCTAACTGGGCAGATTTTTCACTGGAGATTGCTGAATTTTCAGTTTGAGGATTCATAAAATACTTTTCCTTGACGAACAATAACTGGATCGTAGCTTGTGACCGGAGCAGTTTGCCAACCGTCAGAGGTATTGCGATCGGTGAAATTCCGGGTTCAGAGCCATCTCCATGAGACCTCAATCATTCCCACAGGCTGATGCGGTGGGAATTTTGCGGTTGAAGACCAAAAGATCTCTTTTGTGGCAATATTCCTTGGATTTTATAGAGGAATCCCGGGAATTTGAACAGATTTGAGGTGGCCTTCTTGATTTGTAAGGGTTTATCCCTGGACTAATAAACCCAACTTATCCATCAATGGAGCAATTGGGGATCGACCCTGGGGATTAAACGGGTGAACGGCTAAGGATCGGGCAGAATAAGATGGGAACCGATTAGATGCTATTGACCATGAATGCAGATCATCAACAGTTGCAACAACAACTCAACCATTTGAAAGACCGCTTACCGGGATTAAGCAGTCGCCTTTCACAAGCGGCGGTGGAACTGAAAGAAGCAGGAGTACCCGTAGACGAACGACTCAGCGAGCAACTGATAGCTTATCGGCAGGAGTTTGCCGGACTGAAATCCAGGGCGATCGAGTTAGCCAAAACTTACTCAGTTCCCGGGGTGGTGGCACCGACCCAGATTTCTTCCTTGCATGATATCCAGGGAATTTTACATACGATCGCCCGGTCGGGAGGACAAGTCAACGAATCCCAAAAAGCCCTCTACTACATCGATCGCTTTTTATCCCTGTCCCATCGCGAACAACCGCATTTTGCACCGTTAGAGGAGGCGAAAGTCAAAGCGCGGGAATTGCGCCATATTATCCTCAACTCCTCCCCGAGTAATTTTCCCCCGGATGTCCCGGCGTTACTTTCGGGTCAACATCCCTGTTGTGCCTTCCTGAGTCTGATTGAACCCGATGCCAATATCGCCGATGATGAGTGGGAAAGAAGGCTGGATTTTTGCGGACGAGCTTTTGGCAAACCCTTGACCCTGGCAGCGAGTCGAGGAAAACTGCAATTTTCCTCGACTACAACAGCCCCAGCCGCGACGGTAACGGCCCCAGCCGCGACGGTGACGACCCCAACGGCTCCACCACGGCCCCGGCGATCGCCGGAAATGGTGGTAATTGCCGGGTCCAATGAATCCGTCGAACCCACGGACACCGAAGCAGAAGTGGAACGCTTACTCTCCCAACAACCCGTTGCACCTCCGTCTAATTTGCCCGATGTGATTATCCTCCCCAGTTCCGATGACTCCCCCTCCCGGAGTCAGATTGCTCCCCCCGCGCCCAATTTTGCCCCACCTTCGGCCAAGATGTCCGGGCTTTCCGGTGTGGGAATCGAGGTGGGATTAAATGTCTTGGTTCATATCGAACGAGTCGGCGATCACCAGTTTCATGAACATGAATTTGCCGGAACCCGGGGGAAAGCCCTGCGCCTGGAAGCCTTTGCTCTGGAAATCAAACCTCCAATTCCTGGATTGGGGATTCGCTATCTGGCCCATATCCAAGGGAGCGGGGATACCCCTTGGGTGACCGAAGGGGAGTGGGTTGGTGCTCGCGGTTCAGGTTTGCGAATTGAAGGTTTGGCGATCGAATTAACGGGTCCCGAAGCGCCAAATTATTCAGTTTATTACAAGGCGCATATTGAGCGCGTGGGAGATACCCAGGAGTTTTCTAATGGTGAATTCTGCGGACGGCGTGGCATGGGACTCCGAGTAGAAGGCATTGAAATCCACATCGATCGCAAGTAGGGCGTCAGGGAAGCATCTCAATTTTGCCTAAAAACCAGTCTGACCTCTCCCCGGCCCTCTCCTAAGAGGAGAGGGAGAATAAAGAAATTTTTTGATTGCTCTTAAGGGGGGAATTTGCCTCTTTCTCCCCCTTCCCTCTGAGGGAAGGGGGCTGGGGGGTTAGGTCTCTTTATTAGGTTAATAGAACCAGAAACCCGGTTTCTAATTGCCGGTTTATAATCCCGCTAATAGACAGAGTAAGAGGGCTTCGGTCCATTCCACGACGGCACCGTAGGTATCGCCGGTATGACCGCCGAGTTTGTGATTAAACCAGGCCCCGGTGAGGATGGCGACTGCGCTGCCGCCGGTGACCATTCCGGCGGCTAAAATCCAGGAATTGCCATTGAGGAACAGTTGGACGCCACTCAAGGCGACTAAAAACAGAAACCCGGGGAGTAAGTCCCAGGGAGAGCCCAGAGAATCCTGGTGAATGGCTCCTTTGCCTGAAACTTTTAAATAGGGATAACGGGCGATCGCCACTAATTGTCCCCACCGTCCCCAACCGGCAGCAGCCATTAAAACCACCGCACGATTGGCGCTTAAATCACTCAAAGCTGCCACTTTCAGGGCAATCAGGGCAACCGCTGCCATCACCCCAAATGCGCCGGTAACACTATCAGCCATCACTTCCAAGCGGCGATGGGGTTCTTGGACGGCCAATCCATCCCCGGTATCGATCGCCCCATCGAGATGTAATCCGCCGGTAATTCCAATCCAGGCCACAATCACCAGGGTGCTGCGGGTGAGTCCTGGCATGGCTAACGCCTGCAACAGGACATCCAACAGACCCAGCAGCGCCCCGATCGCCACCCCGACAAACGGCGCATACCGAGCAATGCCGCGAAACTCTAAGGTCCAACTTAACGGAACCGGCAAACAGGTATAGAAGGCGATCGCTGCTGCCAATCCCGAACCGAGAGTTCCCAATCGGGCTACTTTTGTCTTTACCAATTCAAGGATCCGTCTCACCCGGCGATTATCCCTCCTAGTCAAAATCTATATTTTTTCCGCCATTCTACTGATACGTCCACTTTCTAACCTGTGCCAAAATTGAATTAATGAGCGTTATCCTATGCCGAACTCCCTTCGGCATGACGCGCAAAGTTTTCTTTTATTCCCTCTATCGGACACCCATCAGAGGGTCTCAATTCCAACAGAGGGTTTCGATTGTAAATTAAAGGCGGTTTCTCTATGATGCCAGATCAATCTCCTCCTAGCCTGCCTGCTCCCTGCATAGTCGATACGGGTACTGTGGTCAATAAGCAAGATATGTATAGACTTCTGGCTGATTTAGGCCGAGTCCGTTATGCACATTTCCAAGAAGGTCATCTCCAAACCCAAGGGGAAGGCTATGTGATGGAAGTTTTTGCTGATCCTCAACGCTCAACCCTGATCGCCAATCATCGTCTCTATATCAATGTTCAGAGTTTTGATTGTTTAGAACTCAGACAATCCTCTGAATCTGAATCTTACTTCGATCTTGTTCAAGATGACCGACAATTACGGTTACTTCCCGTCTCTAACCCGATTCAGGAGCAATCTGCTCGAACCCTCGATAGTGCTGCGGCGTTAGAGGCGGTCTTGCGAGAGGTCCTGATCGCTAAATTAGATGCGGAAATTGATGATGAGGGAATGCTGCCCTTTTGAGTGGCGATCGCCTCTTTTGTATTTAAACTGACTTTTCCCTTATTCTGCTCCTTGTTAAACGCAGTTTCTATTTGCCATGGAAAGAAAAATAACATATTGCCAATATGCTGGTATAATGAGTCGAAATTTACAGAGTAATCATTAATTTTGGGTCGCGATTTTACGTTTGACTGTCAGGGTAAATGTAGCCACACTCACGCCAGGGCGGGGGTCTGGATGACGCCTCACGGCCCGGTAGAAACGCCCATCTTTATGCCCGTGGGAACCTTAGCTACCGTGAAAACCGTGACACCGGCCCAGTTAGAGGCAACGGGGGCTCAGATGATTTTGGCCAATACCTATCACCTGCACCTCCAACCCGGAGAGGATATTGTCGCTGCAGCGGGAGGGTTACACCGCTTTATGGTGTGGGATGGCCCAATTCTGACGGATTCGGGCGGGTTCCAAGTTTTTAGTTTAAGTGAACTGCGAACCATTACTGAAAAAGGGGTGACCTTTCGATCGCCTCGGGATGGACGCCAAATAGAAATCACCCCAGAACGTTCCATTCAAATTCAGAACAAACTGGGGGCCGATGTGATTATGGCCTTTGATGAATGCCCCCCCTACCCCGCCTCCCGAGAAGCAGTGGAGTTGGCAACTGCCCGGACTTACCGCTGGTTAGAACGCTGTATTGAGGCCCATACTCGGTCGGATCAAGCCCTATTTGGGATTGTCCAAGGGGGAGTTTATATTGATTTACGATTGCAAGCGGTGGAGGCCCTGACTCAGTTAGACTTACCCGGATATGCCATTGGCGGGGTCAGCGTGGGAGAACCGGGGGAAACTATCTCAGAAATCGTTAGGGCCACGGCGCCGAAACTGCCCGTGGAGAAACCGCGCTATTTGATGGGAGTCGGGACTTATCGAGAAATGGCCCAGGCGATCGCCTCTGGGGTTGATTTATTTGACTGCGTAATTCCCACAAGATGGGCGCGACATGGGGCGGTGATGGTCCAAGGGGAACGGTGGAATATTAAAAATGCCCAATTTCGGGAAGATTTTACCCCCCTAGATGAGACTTGTTGTTGTTACACCTGTCAGAACTTTTCGCGGGCGTATTTGAATCATTTGTGGAAATCTGGGGAAATCCTGGTCTATACCTTACTCTCGATTCACAATCTCACGGAACTGATTCGGTTTACCAAGCAGATTCGGGAGTCGATTTTGAGCGATCGCTTTACCACCGATTTTGCTCACTGGTTGGAACCGATGCCCTAGGGCCAGGGAACGGGAGACCCGACGGGGGTTAAAACCCTAGCCCTGTCAAGGTGTCTTTGTAGGGGCGATTCGAGAATCGCCTCTACAGGAAATAACGATTTGGGGTCATTAAATTGCTCTTATGGACAGGCGATCGCTCTCGCG
>CAYUEH010000128.1:0-10745 GCA_964442465.1 uncultured Laspinema sp.
GGAATGGTGGCTCTCAAGCGGGTTCAAAAGACCAGTTTACACTGCCTGATGACCGGATGTTGACGGCAGGTCAGGAGTATCATTGGGCGGTAGAAGCAGTGACGACGGAAGGTGAAATCGGCACAGTTACAGGGAAATTTGAAACAGCACTTTCCGAGTCTTTTAGTGATGGCAGGTTTAGCAGCGTGACTGTATTGACTCGCGGCGTGGAACCCGACAATTCCGGAGAAAGTATTAATAGTCAAATTAATGCGATCGCTAGTAAAATTCAAAAAGCAGGCGGTTCGGTGATGAAATACAATCCCTCTACTGGGGGTTGGCAATCTGTCACATTAAACGGGAATAGTTGGGTAGCGACTAACACAACACCTATAGAAGAAAAACCACTGGTATTGTTAGCAGATTGGATGCAGGGTGTCGATGCCAGCAGTTTCTATAACGCAGGTTTTGCAGAAGCTGCGGCTGATTCTTTGTTTGCTTCCTTGGTGAAACTCGACCAACAATATGGCGGTGCAGTGGGAGAGGGGTCTCGTCTCTATGATGCTAATGGCAATCTTATCCGTACCCAAGGAGATATTTTTAACTCGCCATTACATTTTATTGGATTGGGTCAAGGTGCAGTGGTGAATACGGAAATTATTCAGCGGTTGGGGACGTATTTTCCTCATGCTGGGGGTACCAGTGCTTCTAATCGCGACCTTCAGATGACTACAATCGATCCGTATGACTTCCGCAATAATTCCCTAGTAGAAGAGTTCAATAATCTCCGCGATCCAGAAGTTGTAGTTTGGGATAACGTAACTTATGCCGATAACTACTATCAAGAACAAGGATTTGGGAATACACTCACAGGCAGAAAGCTTTCTTCATCCAAATGGACAGCAGATTGGAATATAGAACTGAATGAATTAGCAGAATTTGACCGCAATCCGACTACGGGTGGGCCTCATCAAGCAGCCGCAGCATGGTATGCGGGAACGGCAAACCTCAATCTGAGTCAAATTCCTTCAGAAAATGGGCGAACGATTTATCGACGCTTAGGGGATTTGGCCTCCTCCGAACAACCCTGGTACACTCCAGACCACACTAATGCTAACTTTAGCCACGGTGAAGAGATGGCTCCTTGGGAGGGGATTGGTACGGGTTGGTTCCACTCAGTTAATGGGGGGAACTTTTCTCTGCGTCCATATGATGTTAATGGTACAAAAACCCAAAAAGAAGAGTTGGGCAACTTTGAGGACTACTTAAAAAATAACCGCCTCTCTGTTAAGTTTGACAATACCTACACAGATGATTTTATGAAAAATCGAATGTGGGGTGACTATTCTGTACCGACTCTGTTCAATGGAAATTTCGATGCTATCGTTAATCCCGAACCGGAACAAAATATTCCGGGGTGGTCTTTATACAACAAAAGTTCTGAAAAAGCTTTACAACTCCACTTGCGCCAATGGGATCAAATTACCAGTTTAAAGACTAATGGGTACTTAGAGCGAATCGGATATGATGAAAGCCAACCTAACTATGCCCTAAAAATGGGAAGAGGTGCATCTAAGGAAATCATCCATAACTACTTTGCTGTTCCGGAATGGGGAGATTTACGTTTTAACCTCTACGCCCCCGAAAACGCTGGAACCCTTAAAGTTTCCTTACTTACTCCTCCCGATCGTAATTCTCAAGGTCAGATAATTCTTGGTAGTGGTACGCGGGAATTGATGACTATCGATTTATCGGTAGATGCTACTGGATACCCTACAACTATCAATGAAGATAATGTAGGCGATACTTACCTCAGCGATCAAACTCGAATTGGTTCCGGTCGCCAGGGTTTTGAAACCTTTCACATCGATACCGAGAAACTCGACAAATTCCGAGGTCAGATAGTTCGGCTGAAGTTTGAGGTTGAGGGAAACACTGAAATTTATTTAGACGATGTTTTCTTTAAGAGTAGTCACCTCAAGTTTGGCAATTCAACTGAAGCCCGATACAGTCCAGAACGGCCAGTTTTACAGGATAATCCTTATACAACTAACTTATTGATAGAAAAACCTCAGTATGCTGTTGCTTACGATCGCAGCGTCTTAAATCCAGCTTGGGTGAGCTGGCAATTGAATCAAAATTGGCGTCGGGTCTGGCCTTTGAATGATCCTGATCGTGTAGTACGTCCCAACCCAAATATCTTTGCTGCCGACCCCGAACTTCCAGCAAGCTGGCCCGATAATGCCAAGGTTAGCACGAGTAACTATAGCGGATCGGGTTTTGACCAAGGTCATGGAATTCCGTATGGAGATCGAAACAATCATCCAAAAGATGCTTTATCCACCTTCTTGGGAACCAATTTAATTCCCCAAAGCATAGACAACAATCGATTTTTTGGTAATTCGAGTTATCCACAACCTGACCGTCCTTGGTTCGACGCGAATGCCTCAGCATGGCTCAACATCGAAAAGCTCGGACACTACCTTGTAGATCAAGAGGGTAAAGAAATTTATTTGACGGCTGGTAGCTTAGGAGGTCGTCAGGGTTCTCAGCAAAGTCCGCAGGAGCGGAGTAATGCTCATCCTGATGAAAAAACACGAGGGAATACCAATCCCTCTAAGTTAGGTAGCATTAACATCCCTGATTGGACCTGGATAACAGCTTTGGTTCTTGATCGACCCGGTATAGATCCCCGTGAAGTCAATAGCGATACCCCCGCTTACACTTTTGTGACACCAAACAAACCGGAACCAAGCGAACAGGAGTGGTCTAACGCCGGAGCCCAAGGAATACCGCATCCATTTAGTGAAATTGGATTGTCACCCCGTCAGTCTTATATCCATAATCCCACGGAATGGCGAGACCCCTTTACTTGGCAGGTGTCTTTAGCTGAACTAGAAAACCGGATTCAGGGACGTGGAGGACGGACAGTCAATTTCCTGTCAAATATTCCCGATGAAAACATTCGCAATTCGATTAAAGTAAACCTTCCTCCGATCATGTAAATTTTCACCTTACCGTGGCTCGTGTCGGCAGAACGATGTTGGTCAGTTCTGCCGACGCGAGCAATTTATTCAATCGCCCGGTCTTCGAGTCCAAGGGTAGTAATTAAAACCCTCTACCACATCTCCATTAGGCAAAATCGTCTTATAAAAGTTAGCCTCTTGAGAAAAAAATATTTGCGCGTCTTTCAGATTTGTCTCTGTAAACTCAACCCCCCCTAGTTCAGTACACCAAAAATTAGCTCTTCTCAAGTCAGCTCTAACCAATTTAGCTCCACCCATGTCAGCCTTTGATAAATTAAGATCTCTGAGATCCGCCAAGTTAAAGTTAACTTGGTCTAAATTGGAATCCGATAAATTAGCCGCTCTTAAATCAGCATAAGGAAAATAAGCATAGCGAAGGATAATTCCGGGCAAATTAGCTCCTCTTAATTGAGCGCGACTTAAAACAATTCCCTCAAACTCTCTTTGTCCGGCTTGATAGAGTCGGAGCAATTCTTCTGTATTCATAACTCTTTCTGGAGCGTTAGCAATACTTCCATCGGGCATTGTGGTATTGCAGAAAATGGCTCGCTCAATAATAGAAGGATTTATCTCGCTCTCCCTTTCTAGAATAACGTTACTGAGGTTGGTATCGCGTAAGTTAGCTTCGATGAGGATTGCTCCGCTCAAGTCCGCACCCGATAGATTAGCTCCAGTTAAATCTGCCCCAGTCAAGTCGGTAAAGCGTAGGTTAGCGCCTGTTAAATTAACTCGGTTTAAATTAGCTTCAATCAGTTCAGAGTTCTTTAAATTAGCCTCGGACAGATTGGCACTACTGAAATTTGCTCCGATGAGGTAACTATACATAAACTGAGCGCTCTCAAGGTTGGCTTGGCTAAAATTGATGTCTTCTAAAAAACAATTTGCTAAGTAGGCTTGACGCAAATCTTGTCTCGAAAAATCCCGCTCTCCCAGGTAATGCAATCCGCAAATGATGGACTTTAAACCTCTTCCTGCCATATTCAATTAACCTTCCTTGAGTTCACTCATTATTGTAAGGGTAATTTGCTGTTTTCATACCATTAAAATAAATAATTTAAAATTTCAAGCAATAAACCATACCAGAAAAAATAAAACTTTTAGGCTGTTTATATTTTTAGCAATAAAGATAGTAAAACTATAACAAAACAAATTAAAATTTTATGAAGAACCTGTTTTTTGTAATTATATTTATAAGCGTTTCGCCTCAAAAATTGTTTAAAAACTTCTAGTTAATGTTTTTTCGATAAAGGCTAAATGTTGTTTTGCGATACTCTAATCTCTGGTCAAATGGCAAATCTATTGTTGTTAAAAATGTCTATTGAATACTCCAGCTATATAAATATTTATTGTGGAATAATATAAAAAACTAATAATGAGATAAAAATTCATGTTTACTTGACTAAAATATGCTCCACTTAAATCAGCATCGTTTAGCGCAAAATCATCAATAATTGCCCAATCTAATATAGCATTGACCAATATAGCATTAGCAAAAGACGATTCGATAATGGTACAGTCACTCAAATCTGCTCCCCTCAAATTAGCATTGTTAAAAATACATTCAGATAACTTTGCGTGGCTGAGGTTAGCGTTCTCGATATTGGCATTATTCAATTGAGCGCCATCCAATATAGCTTCACTTAAGTTCACTTGACGTAGATTCGCTTCCTCTAGATTGGCTTGAATCAAGTTTGCTCCACTTAAGTTAGCGTTATTCAGATTAATTTTGGGGAGATATGCGTAAGCAAGATTGGCATCCCTCAAATCTACTTCACCAAAATCCCGTTCTCCAGCCGCATAGCGTCTAAGCAATTCTTTAGCATCCATAGTTAACCTCCCTAAATTTGGTTTCTTACCTTAAGACTAACACAAGTTTAGCCACGCGGGTCAGGAGTATAATTGGGCCGTTGAAGCAGTGATTAATGGCTCTCCGACTCAACCCACACGCCTCTCAGTTCCCCATAAAGAACCCGTTCAACATTCCGCAAGTACGTTGGTGATAATGTCCCCTTTGGGCATGATGGTGCTGCTTAGGTAGCAGGCGTTCAGGCTATCCACTTCCACGAGGACATATCTAAGGTTGCATCTGTAAAAGGATGTTTCATCCAGGGTAACTCTTCTGAGGTTAGCACCTTCAAGATGGACTGTGTCTATACAAACTTCCGTCAGGTTTGCTCCCTCAAAGTTAACTTGCTTCAAACTAGAATTTCTGACGGTGGCACCGTTTAGGTTGGCACCACTAAGGTTGGCATCATTCAACTCAACTTCCTCCAAAAGGATATCGGCCATATTGGCACTATGGAGGTTGGCACCGCTCAGGTTAATATCTTTTAGGTGGGCAGCGTACAAATCGGCACCACTGAGGTTAATGCCACTCAAGTTGGTTCCCTGTAGATTGCTACGCCTCAAGCTAATTCCAGCAAAATCCCTCTCACCAGCAGTATATCGCTCGCTCAATTCCTCAACAGTAATGTTTTCCATAACTTATCTCCGGTATCCTTTTAACTACCCTATCAATAAGCTGTCGTGCATTTAGATTTTATGCTATAATAACAAAGAAAAAAATAAAACCAATAAAAATGCCAGCACCTAACCATCTTAGTGAAACCCAACGAGAGAGACTTTTGAACGAATTGCGAGAAAACGAGAGTCCCCTTATTCGAGATAGAATTTTAATACTACTCCTAATAAACGATGGTAAAACCTATGAAGAAGTGGCGAAATTTTTACAAATCTCTTATCCAACAGTAGCATCTTGGGCTAAACAGGGCGATCCAGATAAATTAGAGAGTTTTAAAGATGGACGAGCCGAAGGAAACCACAAAAAAGCTACAAAAGAATATGTAGAAATGCTTTTGACTATTATTGATAATGAACCCTCAGAATACGGTTATGAATTTGGGAGATGGACATCAGCAAGATTGGCGAAACATTTAGAGAAAGAGACGGGAATTAAACTGAGTGAATCGCAAGTGCGAAGAATCTTAAAATCAAAAAAGTATGTTTTTCTCTGGGCAAAATACAGTCTTGAAGACCGACAAGATCGGCTTAAACGAAAAGCATTTAAAAATAAACTAAAAGAATACTTAAAAGTTGCTAGAAGAACTCCAAAGCGTGTACAGGTATGGTTTTGGGACGAAACAGGATTCAGTTTAAGAATCGTAAGAAGAAAACAATGGACTAAAAAAGGAAAACGTAAAACCGTGAGAGGAGATAGAAGAAAAGGCCGAATAAATGTAATGGGTTGCTTAAGGGCAAATGACAAAAAAAGAATCAACTTTTTTGTGGAAAAAGGTTGCGGCGAATCATTTTATGAAAGTCTTAAGTCTTTCTACGCTTTGGTCATACAAGAATGGGTAGAACAAGGTAATTCCCCAGAAAATTTTTCAGAAAACGGGCCTAAAATAGTTATCATTTTAGATAATGCCAGCTTTCACAAAAGGAAAGATATTGCCAAACTTATAACAGCAGAAATGCCTAATCTAGTTTTAGAATATTTACCAGAATATAGTCCAGATTATAATTTAATTGAGTTGGTTTGGCATTCGGCAAAAGAATATATAGCCAATAAGCTGTTTCAGTCAATTGCGGATCTGGAATCTATTTTACATAGATTGTTAAATGAAGGAGAACTCATCATTAACTGGGGGCGTAAAATAAAAAATAAAGGTAACCAGGTTTATTCAAACTAAATGTACGACAGCTTAATAGAGCGGTAAGCTTTCGCTATGCCACAGGCGATCGCGCCTATTTCTTCCGATTGGTACAGTCCTGATTATCGGGGATATCCTGACATTCATGGAGATCAAAATGCACCTTGGGAGGGGATTGGTTAAAAACCAGGTGAGTTAACTCACCTGGTTTTTAGTGCAGGGAAACCCATCACTTAATATTCATAAGGATTTCGGGGTTCGGGAATTTCCTGGATTGAATTCGCTACAATCGTCAATTGACGGCGATTTTCCAAAACTTCCGTACTCATTTCCCCTTGGATTTTTAACCAAGTATCCGGAGGATAGGCGGTGCGACTTTGGGATAATTTCACGGGCAGCCCGACGGGATAGGCATCTGCCGCACAACAGGTAATCACAAAGCGAGAAATTAAGAAGTATTCCTCGGGCAGGTCCGGTAGATGAATCACAAACCCTTCGACATTGACTCGTTGTCCGGTGTAAGCATCGGGTTCGGGATAAACCGTTAATGTTCGCACCCAGTCAATCAGCGATCGCTCCTCGGGTTTTCTGGCGGTGCGAAATGCTTGGGGTTGGGATTGGGTGACGGGTAAAAAATCGTTGAGATCCCGCATCATTGCCTTATCGCTGGCAAAGACTCTCGGACTAATTAGGAACCCGAGGATAGCAGTGACTAAGAGTAATGTCGCACTCCATCCCGGAGGAAACAGGGTAATATGCTGCATCTCGGGGGTTGCGGTGCTCGCCCTTCGATTCCGGGCCCGTCGCGATCGCCACTGTTGATAGACCAATTGTGCCGCTTTATAACTGGCAAGCAGAATCAAGAATACCCCCGTCCCGTTCGTGAGGGCAAAGAAATTCGGGTGAATTAGGATATTTAATTCCCCACTCACCCAATATTTGAGGAGTAATACACCCCAAGCGAAGACGGCGAGGACTTCAATCCAGGGTCCCCAGGTCGAAAATCGGAAAAGTTTGGGAGATTGAACAGCCATATTAGATTATGAAGGTTTCCAGTTGCAAGAGGAACGCGATCGGCAAGGGCGGGAATGGAGGCGGAGATTTCAACTCCTCTCCCTCATCCCCCAACCCCTTCTCCCCTTGGGAGAAGGGGAGCTAGAAGTCCCTCTCCCCCTGGGAGAGGGATTTAGGGTGAGGGCTGCCTTCTGAAGATTTCAACTCAGTCTTAAGTCTCCCTCCCGCTTTATCCCTGATTTCTCCTAGCTAAATTTCAAGTTATAAGCCAGGGTGAGTAAAAAGGTTAACTGAGCGGAAATTAAGAACAAGTAAACTAGGGCTTTTGGTTTAAAAATAGACATCATCAGTCCGATACTTTTGATGTCAATCATGGGTCCAAAGACTAAAAAGGCTAACAGGGAGCCGGTGGTAAAAGTGGAGGCAAAGGAGAGGGCAAAAAAGGCATCCACGGTGGAACAAATGGACACGACAGCGCCGAGGACGAGCATGGCAATAATGGAAGTCACGGGGCCTTGTCCTAAGCTGATAATTAAGTCCCGAGGGGCGGCGACTTGAATGATGGCGGCGATCGCACTGCCGAAGACGAGGATCCCTCCGAGTTCCCGCAGTTCAACCATGACATTTTCCACAAACAACCGCAGGCGCTGGGAAAACAGGCGATCGCCCGGGAGGGCCACCCCAGCACCCCCCAAATTTCCCACTTTCGACGCCAATAATACCGTTTCCATTGTGGTGGCATCGAGGCGCTGGGGACTGCCTGGACTCCCTAATAAAAAAGTGCCTGATTGTAACAGGGGGGAGGTATTTTCAGAATCCGAGGACCAATCCTTGGATAGGCGGGGATCGCAGGATTTAGTTTTAGAGGCTTGATTCATCGCCCGTGCCACCATCGGTTGGACGAAAGGGGTTAAATCTTTTTGGAAACTAAAGATTGAGCCAATAATCGTGGCAATTCCCAGGGAAAATATCACCCGCAACACGACCAGTTCGGGTTGGTCCCGAAATGCCGTCCAAGTGGACCAAATCACAATCGGATTCACCGTGGGAGCCGCCAGTAAAAACCCGATCGCCACGGAGGGGGAGGCCCCCTGCATCAGTAATCGTCGCGCCACGGGGACGTTGCCACATTCGCAGACGGGAAACAGAAACCCAATGGAACTCCCAATCAAAGCCCCGAGGACCGGGTTGGCAGGGATGGAGGAAATCAGCTTCTTTTCATCGACGAATAACAACAATGCACTAGAGAGCAATACCCCGAGGAGCAAAAATGGCAGAGCCTCTACAAGCAGACTCATAAACAGGGTAAAGGCGTTGTGTACTTGATTCATCATGCGGTTCGGCCTATTTTTCGCAGTGAGGAGCTTCGATATCAATTAACCCGGGAGGGAAAGTCTATAAAAACCCACACCCTCAAGGGTGGGGCTATACAGACGAAGCCTGCCTACGCAGGCTAAGAAAATCGAGTTTTAACAACCGGATTTGGTGTCAGTCCAGGTTTACACGGTGGGGTCGCCCTTTGCTTTCAATCCTTCCCGTCCAGGAACGGGAATGAACCCAGAAGAATCCTCTGGATGCCCTTGAGATTGGAGTCAAGTGCAAGCCGCCCTCACCATATTACAAGGTGCAAGGGAAAACCTGGGGTTGGCGATCGCCTCCCCCTGGGCTGATCCCCACTCCCTTTTTTCCCGGGTCTAGTCCCACCGGGGCAGTCGGCTTTCCCGGATCCACCCCTCGGGATCATCCGGGTCACGATGATTGAAATCGGGCTTAAACTAATTTAAAGTTTAACAAAACATTAAATTAAATTTAATTAAATATTATCAAGTTCATGAAAAATGTAGAAAATTTTTCTCTTGGATCAGTATGATCCTCAGTCATTGTATCAAAACATTAAAAAAACTGTAGGATGGCCCATAAATCTCCGGAATCGGTTTACGATATTATTATCGGAATTTTGCCCTTTTTGGACCCGCTCGCCCGGTGTTTCAGATTGGAAATCAATAGACAGACTCTAGTCAAACCCGGTGAACCCTCACGGCTCAACAATCCCGAGGGCTAACTCACCCCTGAAATCGGCAATGCTAAACTTTCTAAATGACGGAGAAGACATGAAACTTTATACATCGAACACAATGGATTTGGGGAACTCTTCTATCTTGAATCAGTCTTTTCCAGATCCATCCTTCTTACTGTCCGATCGGGTCTGTATGAAAACGTTGCATTTAGAGTCAACTCTATCCGCCCTCTCCCTTTATGATTATCAGGTGAATGCGGAGGTAATGGGACGGGAGGTAGCGGAAACTTTTAATGCAAATCCTCTGCTCCCCGGGGTAATTTTGCTGGGAGAAGGTGAATTGTTTGGGATGATTTCTCGGGGGAGATTTTTTGAGCAGCTTTCCCGGCCTTATGGGTTAGAATTATTTTTCAAACGGCCCATTCAGGTTTTATATCGGTTTACTCAAATTGAATATTTACGGTTTAAAAGCTCGGTAACTATTGTCGCAGCAGTCCAGGGGGTTTTGTCGCGATCGCCGGATTCGCTTTATGAACCGATTGTGGTGGAAATCGCCCCGGGGACCTATCGCTTGTTGGACGTGCATCAATTATTATTGGCCCATGCCCACATTCACGAATTAGCCACGGAATTACTCCAAAAACTGTATCAACAATTGGAAGTTGCCAATCAAGAGTTACACCGACAGGCGACTTTAGATGGATTAACTCAAGTGGCAAACCGGCGAATGTTCGATCGCTATCTGTCTCAACAATGGGACCGCCTCACGGAGGAGAAAAAACCCCTGTCTTTGCTGTTATGCGATATTGATTTTTTTAAGGGTTATAATGACACCTACGGACATCAGGCTGGCGATCGCTGTTTGCAACAGGTGGCCCGAGTTTTAAAGGACTGTGGCAATCGCCGGGAGGATTTAGTGGCGCGCTATGGCGGGGAAGAATTTGCGGTAATTTTGCCCAATACCTTCACCGATGGGGCGATCGCCGTTGCCGATCGCATCCGTAAGGCCCTCGCCACCCTCCAGATCCCCCATCGCAACTCCACCGTCTGCGATCG
>CAYUEH010000129.1:0-10685 GCA_964442465.1 uncultured Laspinema sp.
AGCATCCTCTTACTCCCCTCTCCCCCGGTGGGAGAGGGGCCGGGGGTGAGGGGGACTATCTTGCGCGACTTCCCCCTCATCCCCTAACCCCTTCTCCCACCGGGGGAGAAGGGGGACCGGAGGGGGAATCAAGCATCCTCTTACTCCCCTCTCCCCCGGTGGGAGAGGGGCCGGGGGTGAGGGGGAGTCCTGCGTGACTTGGCTGACGCTTTCGTCACTCGGTAACGACTGAAGTCGTTACTACAAACGGGTCCATCTGCCCAATCACCGCCAATCACCCCACGCCCTTCATGGCAAAAACGCGCAACCGTTCCTCGATCGCCGCTACTTGCACTCGGGTCCCGATCGCCAACAAAGACTCCCCACTACTACGCGCATGAAATTCTCGTCCCGAAGGGGTGATCAAGCAATAGCGGTGCTCTCGTCCTAAAAACTGGCGATCGCGAATGACTACCTGTCCCGTTTCATCGGGTTTTAGGATTAAATCTTCCTCTCGGATCATTAATTCCCCTTCATTAGAAGTATCCACGGGTTCTGCCATCACCGCTTCAGGTACTTTTACCGCAAAGGACCCGCACTCGGTTTCCCAGAGTTTGCCAATGCGTCGCGCAGGCAGAAAATTCGCCTGGGTGACAAATCCTGCCACAAACCGCGAGGCGGGTTCTTCATAAATCTGTTCTGGAGTCCCAAATTGTTCGATGCGTCCTTTTTTCATCACCGCGATGCGATCGCTAATTGCCAACGCCTCCTCCTGATCGTGGGTGACAAAAATCGCTGTGGTATTGGTACTTTTGAGAATCTTGCGGATTTCTTCTCTTAAATACAGTCGCACTTGGACATCTAAATTGCTTAACGGTTCATCGAGTAAAACGATCGCTGGTGCTGGTGCGATCGCCCGCGCTAAGGCAACTCGCTGCCGTTGACCCCCAGACAGTTGGTGGGGATAGCGCTTTTCCAGTCCCTGCAATCCCACCAGGGCGACTGCCTCGGTCACCTCATGCTGGATCCGTTGTTTTTTCTGAGTTTTTAACCCAAATGCCACATTTTCCCCCACCGTTAAATGAGGAAACAAGGCATATTCTTGAAATACCATGCCAATCTGTCGATGTTCTGGGGGAATCCAAACCCCACCCCCGGCAACCTGTCTTCCCCCAATTTCAATTTCCCCGGCATCGGGTTTTTCAAATCCCGCTAATAACCGCAAGAGGGTGGTTTTCCCACAACCGGAAGGACCCAACAAGGTGAGGATTTCCCCTTTCGGTAAATTCAGGGAGACTCGATTCACCGCAGGATATCCACTGGCATCGAATGTTTTGCTTACCGATTCTAATCGTAAGATTTCAGGTTCGTTCATTGGCTTTGCACTCAAAGTTAATTTCTCTTGTTATTGACAATATAAAATTTATTTTTAATGGGTCTACAACTATTTTTGCTTGTTAAGCGTGGCAACAATAGGTCTTGAATTAATCCTGGATTTACCTTAATTTTTAACAGGATTTCGCCATAATAAAACTAATGTAGAACCAGCAGAAACTAACAACAAGGTCAGGGAAGCTGCTGCGGCATCGGTAAACTGGACATCTTCTGTGGCTTGCCAAATCTGGGTGGCTAGGGTTTTAAATCCAATTGGTGCGAGTAACATTGTGGCGGGCAGTTCTTTAATTGCCGTTAGAAACACCAGAACTGCACCGCCTAATACTCCAGGACTGACTAAGGGTAAGGTAATTTCCCGCAGGGTTTGCCAGGGGGTGCGGCCCAAGGTGCGTGCGGATTCTTCTAATTGGGGGTTGACTTGCAGCAGGGAACTGCGAATGGTGCCGACGGATTGGGGTAAAAATAAGACTAAATAGGCAAAGACTAACATCGGCAGGGTTTGATAGAAAAACGGGACATAGTTAGCACCAATAAAGACTAAAGAGAGGGCAACTACGATTCCCGGCAGACCAAATCCAATGTAAGTTAAACGCTCAATAACCGTGGTAATTCGCCCCGGAAAGCGCACGGATAGGATGGCGACGGGAAGGGCAAATAAGGTGGCAATCATGGCGGAAAGACCGGAGGCGAGGATGGAATTAAAGCCGGTGGCAAGGACATCCGGGGGGATTTTTCCGGCATTGAGTCCGCGCCATAACCAAAAGAGGGTAACGGCAATGGGGAGGACTAATCCCAAGGTGGTGATGAGGCTACAAAAGGCGATCGCTGGCCATTTCCAGCCCCCCAAGGGGATGCGCGTGGGGGTACGACTGCCGCCAGAACTACTGCTGTAATAGGCGGCACCAGTTCTAACTCGATATTCGATCGCCAGGATCACCAACAACAGGGCGACTAAGACTAAGGACAACACTGCTGCTGAATTGCGGTTAAAACTACTCCGGTACTGAATGAAAATCACCCGAGTAAAGGAGTCAAACCGCATCAAGCTGGGTGTCCCAAAGTCTCTTAAAGAATAGAGGGCGACTAATAACCCCCCAGCGACTAAGGAGGGACGCAACTGCGGGAGGGTCACTTGCCAAAAGGTAGCCCAGGCATTGTTTCCCAGGGTGCGGGAGGCTTCTTCAATGGCCGGATCGATGCCTTGTAAGCCCGATCGCAGGGCAATCAGCAGATAGGGATAGGTAAACAGGGTTAGGGCCAAAATTGCCCCAAACCAGCCATAGATTGAGGGTAATTCTTCCACCCCAAAGGGTTCTAGCAACAGTTGCAGCCAACTGCCTCGGGGTCCAAAGGCAGCAATTAAGGCAAAACTTCCTACATAGCTAGGAACTGCTAACGGCAGGGTGGTGGAGACGGCCCAAAACCGCCGCCCGGGCAAATCAGTCCGTTCGGTCAAAAAGGCTAAAGGCAAGGATATCAAGGCAGAAAACAGGGTAACTGCTACGGCTAACCCGGAACTGTGAACTAATACATCTAAGGTGCGCGGACGGGACAGTAAGGTCCAGACTTCCTCCAATCCTGCACCTGCCGCCCGGATGACAAGATAAAGCAGGGGAAGGGCGATCGCCACGGCGGTAATACTTCCAGCCGCTACCAAAAACCCGGGAGGGCGAGACCCTTGTCCCGAGGGCTGATCTCCTCCAAACCATTTCTCTAACCCCTTGCCTATTGAGGCGATCGCCCTTCCCTGTTTCTTCAATTTCATCCTTGACTCGGCACCTTTGGCACCCTAAATTGCTTATGACCTATTTTCTATCTTGACTTAACTCGCTCAACTTTTTTATAAAAGTCCCGCTTGCTCTAATAAAGAAATAGTTCCCTCTAAATCGGCTAAACTACTCAAGTCAATATTGGGCGGATTGATTTGAGAGATAGGAATTTGTTTTGCTGGGGGTTGTACCCCAGAGACTAAGGGATACTCGGTGGTTTGTTCCGCAAAATACCCTTGTGCTTCCGGTTTCAGCAGATACTCGATGAATTTTTCCGCATCTGCTTGTTGGTCGCTTGTATCCATGATAGAAACCCCCGCCACATTAATCATGGACCCCACATCTCCAGGCATATAATGATGGGCGACTGGGAAATTCGGATTTTCACTGGTAAACCGAGAGAGATAGTAATTATTCACTAACCCCAGGTGGACTTCTCCTCGACCTAACGCTTCCACAATGGTGGTATTGTTCCGATACGCCACCGCACCATTCTCTTTCATCCCACGCAACCATTCTAAGGTGCGAGCATCTCCGGCAGTAGAGCGCATGGCGGTAACAAATGCCTGAAATGAGCCGTTTGTCGGTGCCCAGCCGACTTTACCCCGCCATTTGGGTTGGGTCAATTCCCAAATATTGCTGGGTAGTTCATTGGGTTGTACCAGTTGGGTATTATAATCCACAGCCCGAGCACGACCGCTGATGCCCACCCATTGGCCATTGCGAGACCGAAACCTAGGGTCTACTTGGTTGAGTAGGGGTTGGGGAATTGACATGGTACGTCGGGCTTGGGCCATTGCCCCTAATGCTCCGGCATCTTGGGCGAAAAACAAGTCGGCACGGCTATTTCGGCCTTCTTCGAGCAGGGCGATCGCTAATTCAGCTGTATCCCCATATCTAACTTCTATATCAAGTCCGATCTCTTGACGGGCTTTCTCAATAACCGGACCGATCAGGTTTTCATTCCGCCCGGAATAGATAATCAGGGTTTTTCCCTGAGCCATGACGACTCGAATTCCGCCCAGGCTCAGGAGTAAGGCGACTGCCGCGATCGCCAGTTTCTTGCGATAGTTCATGGATTGGAATGCTCCTCATGTTTCGTTGAATGTTCCCTAGATGCAGAACCCTTTTATAAAACCCCGCTTTCTTGCAGCAAGTTCAGCGTTCCTTCTAAATCATCTAGGTTACTCAGATCAATGTCCGGGTACTTAATATCCGAGAGCGGTTTCAACTCTTTCGTGGCGACGATTCCCGTTGCTAAGGGATACTCATGGGTTTCTTGGGTAAAGTATTCCTGAGATGGGGAACTTAGCATAAAATTAATAAACTGAAATGAGGCAGGCCGATTATCTGTCGTCTCCAAAATACTCACACCCGCCACATTCACCAAAGACCCCACATCGTTCGGGAACGAGTGCGCAACGGGGATATTTGGATTTTCGGCTTTCACTCTTTCTAGGTAATAGTGATTGGTCAATCCCACCGCTACTTCACCCCGAGAAAGGGCCTCTACAATCGAGGTGTTATTGGGATATACTTTCGGATTGTTGGCCTGAATCCCTTGTAACCATTCCTGGGTTTGCTCCTCACCTAATGAGAGTCTCAGGGCGGTGACAAAGGCTTGAAATGAACCATTGGTCGGTGCCCAGCCAATTTTTCCTTCCCACTTGGGGTCGGTTAACTCGGCAATGGATTGGGGTACTTCCTCCGGTGATACGAGGTCGGTATTATAGTCTAATGTGCGAACCCGACCGGTAATCCCAATCCATTCTCCTTGGGGCGATCGATACCGAGGTTCGACTTGATTGAGAATAGTTTCCGGCAGTTTGGCTGTGCGATCGGCTTTTTGCAGCGCACCGAGGGCACCCGCATCCTGTGCAAAAAAGACGTCTGCCGGGGTATTTGGGCCTTCTTCTAGAATGGCTGCGGCAAGTTCTGCTGTGTCTCCGTAGCGGACTTGGATATCAATGCCGGTTTCGGTCTTGAATTGTTCGATCAGGGACCCAATTAGGTTCTCGTTGCGACCGGAATAAACAACCAATTGTTCTCCCGGGGCTGTTGTTGCTACCGGATCCGATTCGGTTGTTGCCGTGGGTGTTGTTCCGTTAGAACAGGCGATTGCCAGTCCTCCGCTTGCCAAGGCTAACCCTAATAAACTCAATATTTTTCTACGTTTCACTTCTTGCACCTCCCAGAGTACCTCCAGGATTGTTTCCACCCAATCAAGAAAAACTCTCAATTAACTCGGGAAGACAATCCAGCCGAAGCTGTGTTTTTAATCCAAGATCTGAATTTACGGTATGGGATGAGTTCCGTCAAGCTTAATGAAATAAATTCTCGTTTTTGATTGGGGACGGTCCCCCCCCCTAGGCAAAACGGCCTTCAACCCAAAAACCATAACCGTTGTCACCCCGATTACCCCGGGTTTGACCATTACGAACTGTAAACAAAATTCAGATAACCCCGGGCTAATGGCCCGTTTTCCTGGGAAACCTGAGATAAAATCCGCCTATTTCCCATCAAGTTGTTACATTTTTTGAAAAACCTTTACAATTAATCAGGTCTGGCTCTCCCCCTCAATGCCTCGGATCCTGACTGAGGCCAGTTCTCTATTCAGGCTTTCTACTCTAATTAGTTGCTAATAACTAGCAATTAATTAGGAAAAGTCGCGGATAAGCCGATACTTAGAGTCCGGATTTTACAACTCATCTGCATGATTGGGTTACTCATATAGCCCGTCTTGCACCAAGTTGACACAGGGATCGGCTCCTACCGGATGTTCACCGGACACCAACATCCAAGGGGTCGCCATCGTCCATTGCCAAACGGCACGCAAGGATTGCGATAGCATTTCCCGGACTGATGAGGGACTTTTTTGCATCCCCTCGGACGTTCACAGGCCGCCGCCGGTTTGGGGCCGCCATCCCTGTACCCTACAGAGATGAGAAGCGCTATATATAGAGGGCATTTAATATGTTTATATCCAGATATTTTATGATTTCAGGGGAAAACCACCTCACTGGATCCAGAAAATTCCAGGTTAAACCCTTTTGGATCATTTTGGGGATGAGTCAGATTTAGGGGTCACAGAAGAGCGCCGATTCTGGAAAAGGATCTCGGACTAAGGATCCATTCGTACCAGATTTAGACCGGCTTTTCCTGGGGCCCTCTCCTGAAATCTCGACCTCATCCCAACTCAAATCAATAAAATCAATCATAATCATTAGCAATCCGAGAAAACGAGAGGAAGAAACTTCTGGAATCCCTGATGAAACAGGAGTTTAGGCAGTTCACCGCCTCAATAGTTTTCCCGGTCTGATGTATCCCTGCTTACTTGACACCGACCCAAAAATCAAGTATTTCTTAAGTTGATATGCATTTTCAGCGATTTTTAAGTCAAGACGGTTACGGATGAGCACAAACCCCCTGGCATCATGAAACCTTCAGGATGACGATATAGCGCTCCCTGGAAGAGAACGCGGTTGCGAACCGATCTAGTGTTCTCATCTGTGATGCTCAACAGGTGAGACAGGCTGAAAAACCGATCTCAGGAAGGGAGTTATTTCTGTTCAGTGATGATTAATCAAAATTATGGTTAATCATGGCTGAGTTGAACACCCGGTTTGAGAAAGTTGGCATTAAAAACGCTGGAGACGTGCTTTTTAGGTGTGAGAAAAACGGAAAGAAGGGAATGCGTCACAATTGGATGAAGGTCATGCTGGCATCGCCAGCTATTTTGGCGATCGAGGCATTGATTCCTGCGGGAATCAATGCACTGCCTGTATCGGAAATCGCCCAATCGGATCCTGTACCGGAGATGGCGGCGATCGCTGAAGAGGCAGCAACTCCAGAACCCCTGGATATTCTGGAACAAATTAATCTCTACTCCCAGGTTGACCTAGAACCCGGTCCCTTAGAACAGGTCAACTCAGTCCGGGAACTGACCGATGTTAGCCCCACAGACTGGGCATTCCAGGCAGTCAGCGCCCTCGCCGATCGCCATCAATGTCTCCTCGGCTATGGCGACGGCACCTATCGGGGTAACCGCGCCATGACCCGCTATGAATTCGCCGCCAGCTTGAACGCCTGTTTAATTCAAATTCAACAGCGACTGGAAGGTTTTAACGCCTTATCCCCAGAGGAACTGAACGCAATTCGCCGCTTACAAGAAGAATTTGCAGCAGAACTCGCCACCCTGCGCGGTCGAGTGGATGCCTTAGAAGTTCGCACCGCAGAATTAGAAGCCAATCAGTTCTCCCCCACCACCAAATTGAGTGGTGAAGTCCTGATGGCCCCGATTCATGCCTTTGGCGATCGCGGAGATACCACCGACGGCGGCGAAGACACCGAACTCTCCTTCGGTTATCGGGTGCGTTTGCAATTGGACTCTAGCTTGACGGGTAGCGATCGCCTCCGAACTCGACTAGAAGCCATAAACATGGCACGTTTGGATAGCACCACCGGCACCGTCATGTCCCGGTTGGGATTCGACGGAGAAAGCGATAACGAAGTCCTCCTAGAACGCCTAGAGTATCGGTTCCCGGTCACCGATAACATGAGAGTATGGCTCGCCGGAACTGGAATCTCTCAAGAACACATCATAACCGTCACCAATCCCCTGTTTGAAAGTAGTGGTGGCGGTGCTCTTTCCCGATTTGCCCGTCGCAACCCTACTATTTATCGCCAACCCAGTGGTGCCGGTGCAGGGTTTGAATACCAATTTGGCAATTGGGCTAGACTGTATGGCCTATATCTGGCGGAAAATGCCAACACCCCAACCGCGAAAAATGGGTTATTTGATGGCAGCTATAGTGCCACCGCCCAACTCACCGCCACTCCCATTGAAAATTTAGAGGTTAGCTTGGCTTACTCTAACTCCTATTTTCCCGGGGGTGAGGTCAACGTTTCCGGGAGTACGGGTTCTGGCAATGCAAGGCGACCCTTTACCAATGATGTTGCCACTTCTTCCAATAACGTGGGGGTACAAGCCAGCTTCGGATTTGAACCCGTCACCGTTTCCGGTTGGGCCGGTTGGTCCTTTGCCGAAGCCCAAGTCAGTGACGGCGATGTCAGCAGCGGCGACACGGCCACCTTATTTAACTGGGCGCTGAATGTCGGGGTTCCCGATTTAGTCAAAGAAGGCAGCCTACTCGGTTTTATTGTCGGCCAACCGCCCAAAGTCATCGATAATGACGTCACTGGACGGGAAGACCCGGATACTTCCTTGCATTTTGAGGCATTATTCAGGTATCCCATCACGCGCAGAATTAGCATTACTCCAGGCTTTTTTGTGATTACCAATCCCGATCATAATTCGGAAAACAATACGATCTGGGTCGGCACGATGCGAACTCGGTTTAGGTTCTAAGCGGACTGTATGGGTCTGGCTGAACATCTATCTGAAGAATCGGTAAATTCTAAAATTTACCGATTCTTTCTATTTATAGGCAGTTTGTAATCTTGGGATTGCCCTAAAAATGATTGGCAATCAAGTCGGGAATTGCTTCGGGCTGAATTTTAGTATAACGGGCTTTATCCGGCATGACGACCACATTCGGGCCTGCTTTGCAGCGACTCATGCAGCCGGTTCCTTTGATGGTGACGTTATCTTCTAACCCTTTTTGACGTAACTGTTCTTCTAAGGCTTTACAGACGGCTGCTCCCCCTTTCTTGCGGCAGTCTGACTTTTGACAAATCAGAATGGTGGCTTTCTTTTTTTCCGGTGGTATGGCTTCGAGGGTGGGAATGGGGGGTTGCGAACTCGCGCAAGTTTCGGCGATCTCACAGTCTTGAAAATGCTCGCAACCGGGTACTGGACTGATGCTGGGTGCCGGTTCGGCAGAGACGGGGTGGAGCGCCGGGAGAATATGATAGGCTTTTAGCTTGGATAATCCGGTTTTTAGGTTCAGTTGTTTCTCCCCGATCGCCCTCACCCAGTCTCCCGGTGTCAACTGAGTTTCTAAAATAGCCCGCTGCTTTTTCGGCATATTGAGCTTAATGAACCGTTCCCCTTCCCCAGTCGCCAATCGAAAGTATTTGAGATTTTTTCCCCCTGGGATGCCAAATCCTAAGAAACGACCTTCGAGATTGAGTTCTGAGGTTTGTTTATATGATTTACCCATTGTCTTGTTTTTGGTGGTTGTTTTTTGTACAAAAGTTTGCTTAAACCCTGGCGATCGCAGTTTTCAATTCTTCCGGTGAACACCTGGATCCGGGACTTCTCTCCGAGGCGATCGCCTTGACTTAATTCATCTGCCAGCACTGTTCTAACCACCGCACTAACTCCTGACGAGAGGCATTCATTTGTCTGGATACACTCCAAAACTGCACAGTAGTTAGGGTCTGGCTCAGATCCACCCGCAAGGGCTGATTGGGCTCACACCAACAGGGAATTTCTAGTTCGCGCAACCGCTGAAATACAGACCAGCGTTCAGTTCCATTCACTTCCACTAACCGGGCTAGATCGGTCTTATGCTCCGATGATTCCATGGGATCGTCCTAATACTTGCTAAATATTATCAGTAAGCTGGGTCTAGGGACCCCTTGATTCTTTCCCTCCCTCTGAGCAAGGGCGATCGGGTTTTAACCCGGCGATCGCCTTTCTCTTTCCTTACATTACTGCAACTGACAAATATTCTCATCTACTTGAGGGCAGACTTTAACAAAACTTTACAATTCATCAAAAAATTCCTCGGAAAAATGAGCGTATTTGCCAATTTAGCCGAACTCAACGCTATATCTAGTGTCATGCGGAGATATCACACTACCAATAGCAGTAATGGGCTAAGGAATTGGGACGGACCGTCAACAGCATCTGAGTAAAACTCCTAGGGTTGGGCTTAAACGAATCTGCAATCCAGATAATGCCAATTGACAATCTGCAATCTATTAAAGATAGATATAATTGATAATTTATAGCGATTTAAAAATATTTACAGTGTATTCCATGTACTCTACCCATCGATTTCCCTGTGTTAAAATCCCTCTATTGAGCAATCAAAGTTGCCCATATAAAAGGAGAACACTAATTATGGCTGAAATGCAGAATGCGGTCCGATCCTTTGGACATCTTGCGGACAATCCGATTGGGTTAGAACCCTCAGTGACAGGGCCAGTTTGCGAAGGCTTAAATGTAGCACTCGCCAGCTTTCAAGCCCTTTATTTGCAATATCAAAAACATCATTTTGTGGTAGAGGGGGCTGAATTTTACGCCCTGCATGAGTTTTTTCAAGAAAGTTACGAAGCCGTAGAAGGACATATTCACGATTTAGGGGAACGGTTGAATGGGTTGGGGGGAATTCCTGCTGCGAGTTTTAGTAAATTAGCGGAATTGTGCTGCTGGACCCCGGAACCGGATGGGGTCTATAGCTGCCGCCAGATGGTGGAACATGACTTGGTGGGGGAACAAGGGATGATTAAATTGTTGCGACGGCAGACGGCTCAGGCGGAGAGTTTAGGCGATCGCGCCACCCGCTATCTGTATGAGAAAATCCTGCTGGCAACGGAAGAACGCGCTTATCATCTGGCGCATTTCCTCGCCAA
>CAYUEH010000130.1:0-10644 GCA_964442465.1 uncultured Laspinema sp.
GACCAATGACCAGTTGAGACCCGATCGGTCAATCCCTGGGGAGATCGTGTAAAATGGAACGACAAAGGCATTCAACCATTAGATAGTTGAGAATAGGGGGCCGAATGGCCTGACTATCGGAAAGCGTCTACTTCCCCCAGGGTGCTTTCAGTGCAGTCCGTCAGAGGGGGGTTGGCGATCGCCCCTGTCTAACCGGCAAACTTGCTCCTAAAACACTGGCATCTCCCAAACCGTAAGGATTTAATCCTATATTTCCCCGGCATTCCCGGCAATCGGGTATAATATTCGACAAGAGTTGAAAATGGAGCAGCCACTCGCGCCCGAGCTATGATTTTTCCGCCATACCTTTGAGACTTCCGCTTTTGGTTGCCGAGGTGACGTGGATTCTTGAGTCTAAGAGGGTACGAGTCTAGTCATCCTCATCGACCTTAAACATAAGAGCGCTTTTGGAATCTTTCTAAAAGCTTTGCGGGATACCGCCTCTATCACCTTTAACGGTGATAGTGCTATCGTCACATTGTCCTGCGATTTCCGGACAAATGTCGCGTAAATGTATCAGTTATTTCGCTTTGAAGTGGGTCAACCCCCACTTTTTTTGTTCAAATCTGTCTCATGACTCATCCCCTGATCCCACAAATTATCGAAATCGCTACCCCCATCGCCGAGTCTCTCGGATTAGAAGTGGTGGCAGCGGTCTTTCATACCAACCTGAATCCGCCCGTACTGCGAGTGGACATCCGCAACTACAGCACAGACACCAGTTTGGATGACTGCGAACGCATGAGCAAGGCGTTGGAAAGCAGCTTAGACGAACGGGAGTTAATCCCGGATACCTACGTTTTAGAAATTTCCAGTCCTGGAATCTCGCGGCAGCTTACCACAGACCGAGAATTTATCTCATTCAAAGGGTTTCCCGCAGTCGTGGAAACCCTGGAACCCTATCAGGGGCATACAGAGTGGAAAGGTTTACTCGTGAAGCGGGACGAAACTGCTGTTTATCTCAACCGTAAAGGTCGAGTCACGGCAATTCCGCGACCCCTCATCAATAAAGTACAACTCGTAGATCGAGAAGAATAACCAAGGACGGGTTCCCATCAGCAAAGGCAGGCAAGATCCCTAGGGGGTTGGTCCAGAAGCGGGAAGACAACCGGATTTCTTGACCTCATCTCTACTCATTAGCAACAAATGAGGGCCAGAAACCTGGTTTCTTGTCTGATGGGTCTAATACCCGATGCTCTAGAAGATTCTGAACAAACCGCGTTTGGAATCCTCGTCCTGTTATCTCTAACTCTAAATAGAACAACGGAGGCAAGTATTATGGCAATGGTCAGCCTCCCCGGACTCCGGGAGATGATTGACAGTATCTCTCAAGAGCGCAACTTACCGAAGCAAGCCGTGCAAGCGGCGCTTCGCGAAGCGCTTTTGAAAGGATACGAGCGCTACAGGCGCACGATTAGCATGGAAAAGATCCATTTCGATGAACATTTTTTTGATAATTTTGAAATCGAACTGGATATTGCAGAAGAAGGCTTTCGGGTCCTCTCCACCAAGACCATTGTGGAATTGGTCAGTAGTGGGGACCATGAGATTTCTTTAAAAGAGGTTCAGGAAGTCGCCGACGAAGCGCAACTGGGGGATACAGTGGTGTTGGACGTGACCCCGGACCAACGAGAATTTGGTCGGATGGCTGCGATTCAGACCAAGCAGGTGCTCCAGCAAAAACTGCGGGATCAGCAGCGCAAGATTGTGCAGGAAGAGTTTGAGGACTTAGAAAGCACGGTGTTGCAAGGGCGAGTCCTGCGATTTGATCGGCAATCGGTGATTCTGGCCGTGAATAGTGGGTTTGGACAACCGGAAGTGGAGGCGGAACTGCCGAAACGGGAACAGTTGCCGAACGATAATTATCGCGCCAACACTACGATCAAGGTGTACTTGAAGAAAGTGCGGGAAGGTCCCAGTCGGGGTCCTCAGTTGTTGGTCTCTCGGGCCGATGCCGGGTTGGTGGTTTATCTGTTTGCCAACGAAGTGCCGGAAATTGAGGATGAGGTGGTGCGGATTGTTGCCGTAGCGCGGGAAGCCAATCCTCCTTCTCGTCATGTGGGTCCCCGGACGAAAATTGCGGTGGATACCCTAGAGCGGGATGTGGATCCGGTGGGAGCCTGTATTGGAGCGCGGGGATCGCGGATCCAAGTTGTGGTGAACGAATTACGGGGAGAAAAAATCGACGTGATTCGGTGGTCACCGGATCCAGCGACCTATATCGCGAATGCGCTGAGTCCCGCTAAAGTGGATGAAGTGCGGTTGGTGAATCCTGAAGCCAGACAGGCTCATGTTTTGGTTCCCGAGGATCAGCTCAGTTTGGCGATCGGGAAAGAAGGGCAGAATGTACGTCTGGCAGCGCGCTTGACCGGGTGGAAAATTGACATCAAGGATAGTGCGAAGTACGACTACGATGCTTCTTATGAGTCCTCTAGGGTTCAATCTTCCTACGAGGAAGAAGAGGACATGGAGGAGGAAGTCGATGAGTTAGATGAGCTAGAGGAAACTTCAACCGCCAGTTCAGTGCAAAGAACGGCTTGAGGTAGAGGGAAAATCGCCCACGGCTCTTTTAAGTCTGGGGGAAGCCTTCGGGATCACGAGAAGGCATCCAGGGGATCTGTGGGAGGGAGAACTTCCAAGGGAGCAGGGAGTAAAGCATTGGCTGGCGAAAGACGCTTCTCGGGGGAGTTGACCCCTGAAGCGTCTCTTGCAAATCCGATTCAATTCGTTGGCAGGACAAACCGAGGCGCCGTCATCTTATGAAACCAAACTACCGACGTTGTATTAGTTGCCGTAAAGTTGCACCGAAAGAAGCCTTCTGGCGAATCGTCAAACTCTACCCATCGGATCGGGTACAATTAGATACGGGGATGGGGCGTTCGGCCTACCTTTGTCCAGAAGCCTCTTGCCTGAAAACGGCGCAAAAGAAAAATAGACTGGGGCGATCGCTCAAAGCAGCAGTTCCCCCAGAACTGTATTCCACCCTAGGGCAACGGTTACCCCTGATGGCTCAATCCGAGCACCGGGCAGCAACCCCAACCCAATAACAACCCGAACTAAATTAGACCTCCCGGAGTTATCCCTCTCCTTTGAACCCCAAAAAACAACCCCACCCTATAGACCCTAACATCCCCAGTTCTATAGAAATTCGTGCAAGACTAGAACAGAAGACGCGGTTTCGCCTGAACCGGCGAAGCACCGTGACTGATGTGGGAGACGAGCGTGCGGCTCTCTCGATATGCGGTTGTCCGTTGGTATCCCAGCCGGTCAACAATAACGCCCAACAAGCCGATGCCATTAACGGGTTCTGTCGGTCTCCCGGCGGCGATCGCACTAAAAGACCGGTTCGACCCTCTTCGATTCAAACATTAAGCTGGGGAAACCCTGAACACTCAGGGTGAAAAATCCCCGGCTCCACAATCGAAGGGCGGGATCCGCCGTTCGGAGGTTTTATGAACAACGGAAAAGTGAGAATATACGAGTTATCACGGGAATTGAATTTGGAAAACAGAGACATTTTGGCAGTTTGCGAACAACTGAACATTCCAGTTAAAAGCCATAGTAGTACCATCTCAGAAGATGAGGCCCAGCGCATCGAAAAATTCGTCATGAATCATCCCGAAAAAGCGACGGGAGCTGCTAAAACCAAAGAAAAACAAGCGGCATCAGAACTGGGAAACCCCTCAAACGCTAAGAAAAAACAGGAAATTTTGGAAATCCGAAAACAACCCTACCGCAATAATAACAATCAAGTTGGGGGACAAACCCTATTAGAAGACAGTGCCTTAAGCAATGCAATGAGCTCATCCGATGCCAATCAAAATAAGCAGATGATGTTGAATCGACCTGTGCGTAATAACGACAGCGATCCCAGTTTACCCGACTCCCAAAACCTAGAAGAGGAATTCTCCACTCAGGACGAGGCCAATACCCCGGATCTGGGCGAAGAACGCAACCCTGAGCGGGTCTCGGAACCCAAAGGGGACCAAAGGGACGGAAATAATCCAGTCTCTGAGGACGACTTGCAGCAAGAACTGCAAGCTCCCCCCGTCCGCCCCGTCCGCTCCTCTGACCGGAAAATTGAGTCCGGTAAATTGGACCGACCTGTCCTCAAACCCCCGTCCAAGAAAGACGACAGTTCCGCCCCTGGGGCAGGGAAAACTCCTAGCCCCAGTAGCCCAGGCGCGCCTCGCGCAGCCAAGCCCCCTGCCCCCACTCGCCCCTCTCCTTCCGCGCCCTCTGCGCCGACCCCATCGGTCAGTAAGGAAGGAGATTCCCGTCGAGAAACTCCCCAGGCTGGGATTGCACCTAAGCCTAAACCCGTGACGGAACTCGTCCGACCCCGGCGATCCGGGCAAGGGGACAGTGCCATTGCCAAAGCCAAGGAATTACGCGATCGCGCCTCGTCGGATGAAGACATCTCCAACACTGAGGCCGAATCCTTCTCTGAGGACGATAACGAAACTCCACGTCCTCAACTGAAAGCTCCCCCTCGTCCTCCCAAGCGTTTGAAAAAACGCAAGGAAGAAGAAGACGAGATGCAAGACTTAGATGAAAAATCCGGTAAGGGCGTTACCAAATCTAAGCGGCGACTCAAACCTCTGGCGGAAGATGATGATGATGATTATGAAAGCGATTTAGATACGGATGAATCGTCAGATACCGCTCTGAGCCTGTCGATTGCCCGTCCGCCTAAACCCAAAACGGCCCCGGCTCCCCGCCCCAGTGCCATCATCACCGGTCGTCAACCCAAAAAACCCAATACCAATCGCGACTCTTCCGGCAGTAGTAGTAAATCTCGGGGCCGTCGTCAGGAAAAACCTGACAAAAAAGAGCGTCCAGAGCATATCGTCCTCACTCAACCGATGACTGTGCGAGAACTGGCCAATGCCTTGGCTGTTCCCGAAACTGATATCGTCAAAACCCTCTTCTTCAAAGGGATTGCCGTTAACATCACTCAAACCCTGGATATTCCCTCGGCCAAAATGGTCGCGGAAGAACTAGAGGTCACCGTCGAGATCGCTGCACTGGAATCTGAAGCCAAAAAGGTCAGCGAGATGATCGACATCAGCGACCTGGAAAGCCTCCAAATTCGTCCGCCTGTGGTGACCATTATGGGCCACGTGGACCACGGGAAAACCACCCTCCTCGACTCCATCCGCAAAACAAAGGTGGCTCAAGGAGAAGCCGGTGGCATTACCCAACATATCGGGGCCTATCATGTCGATGTGGAACATAAAGGCAAGATGCATCAAGTCGTCTTCCTGGATACTCCCGGTCACGAAGCCTTTACCGCCATGCGTGCTCGCGGAACTCGGGTGACGGATATTGCCGTTCTCGTGGTCGCTGCTGATGATGGGGTCCAACCCCAAACCATTGAGGCGATTAGCCATGCGAAAGCGGCTAAAGTGCCGATCGTGGTCGCTATCAACAAAATCGATAAGCAGGATTCCGATTTAAACCGCGTTAAGCAGGAACTGATGAATTACGGTCTGGTCCCCGAAGAATTGGGGGGCGAGACGATTATGGTTCCGGTGAGTGCGATTCAAGGCCAGAACTTGGATACCCTGCTAGAGATGATTATCTTGGTGGCAGAAATCGAAGAAATCTCGGCGAACCCCAATCGCGCTGCGAAAGGAACCGTGATTGAGGCCCATTTGGATAAAGCTCGCGGTCCCGTGGCTACCCTGCTGGTGCAAAATGGGACCCTCCATATTGGGGATATTTTGGTCGCAGGCTCCACAATGGGTAAAGTCCGGGCAATGGTGGGCGATCGCGGCGATCGCGTGGAAATCGCCACCCCGTCCTTTGCGGTCGAAGTTCTCGGCTTAAACGAGGTCCCCTCTGCTGGGGATGAGTTCGATGTCTTCCCCAATGAAAAAGATGCTCGGGCCGTTGCTGACGATCGCGCCGATGTCAATCGCGAAACTCGTCTCAATCAAGCCCTTAACTCTCGTCGGGTTACCCTCAACAGCCTCAGCGCTCGCGCTCAAGAAGGTCAGTTGAAAGAACTCAACCTAATTCTGAAAGCCGACGTTCAAGGCTCCATCGAAGCCATCATTGGCTCCTTAAAACAACTCCCACAAAACGAAGTGCAAGTCCGCGTCCTCTTGGCCGCTCCTGGAGAAGTCTCTGAAACAGATGTTGACCTCGCTGCCGCTTCTGATGCGGTGATTGTTGGGTTTAACACCACCTTTGCCAGCGGTGCCCGTCAAGCGGCTGACCGCGCTGGGGTTGATGTTCGCGAATACAACATCATCTATAACCTCCTGGATGATATCCAAGGGGCAATGGAAGGTCTACTGGATCCTGAATTGATTGAGGAACCCCTCGGTCAGGCTGAAGTCCGGGTGGTCTTCCAAATCGGTCGCGGTGCTGTCGCTGGCTGTTATGTACTCTCCGGTAAAATGATCCGCAACTGTAAGGTGCGGGTTCATCGCAAGGGAGAGGTCATCTATGAAGGTGTTCTCGACTCTCTCAAACGGGTTAAGGATGATGCCAAGGAAGTCAATAGTGGCTTTGAATGCGGTATCGGTATTGATAAATTCAGTACCTGGCTCGAAGGAGATACCATCGAGGCCTATCGGATGGTCACCAAGCGCCGCACTCTTTCCCCAGCTTAACGGTGGGCAGAAAGTGTCACAGCTTAAGGGTGAAGGGTAAAGGAGATGGGTCCTTTGTCCTGGGTCATTGGTCGTTGGTCCTTTGTCATTGGTCATTGGTCATTTGTCCTGGGTCGGTGAGTATTCAACAATCCAAAGGACAAATGACATAGGACAAATGACAAATGACATCGGGTCATTTGTCATCCTTCACCCTTCATCCTTCACCCCTGATTCTTCATCCCTAATCCTTGATTGTTTCATGGTTTCTTTTCGTTCTGACCCCTATTTTTGGATTCATCTGGCGGGTGCTGCGGCGGTTCCCTTATTTCTCGAACTGACTTGGGTCGGTTTGTCCGTGGGTGACCCTCTGTTCTCCGGTGGTTTGGAATTGTTGTTGGTTGCGGCAGTCGGCCTGTTGCCCCTGGTGTGGATGCAATGGACCCGCCCGTTCTATATTTTTAGTTTGCTATTCGTGGCGATCGCCCCCCAATCCCTCACCGAAGAACAACGACGGATCCTCAGCTTATTTTTAAGAGCGCGGAATCGTTGGCTGGCCCTATTGGTTCCGGTGGGATTAGTTGCCATTCTGTGGAATCTTTATCTGTGGTCCCCAATCGCTGCGGGGATTGCGGCTTATTTACCCCAATCCCATCTTTTCGGACTGGCGATCGCCACCCTGGGCTTTTTCGGCGCGAATCTCTTCCTCCAGGTCCCCGTGAGCGTCCTCGCCGTCTTGCTCACCCCAGAACCCACCTTTGCCGCCACATCCCCGGTTCCCGTGGACCAACTTCCCAGGACTTTTACCATCCCCGGTTGGAAAGTCCAGAAAATTTTACCCCTACCCCCCATCCCGGTCGAATTGGCCTCCCCTCAACCCATTTCTGACCCCATTCCGCCCCCGGTAGATACTCCGGTTCCCCCTGAAAATTCGGAATCCTAACACCAGATGGCATTTCGTCAGATGCGGTTTACCAGGAGTGCGAGCATCTTGCTCTCTACTTTTGTAGTTAGCGAGCAAGATGCTCGCACTCCTTTATCCTGCCGTTCAAAATAATTGAAATTGAAGGAGTCAGCGAGCAAGATGCTCGTACTCCTTGGTCCTTCCTTCCCAATGATTTAGGCGACTCTATAAATCCCACCCAATAAAAAAGTAGAGACGCGAAATTTCGCATCTCTACCAACTTTTAAAACATTGAAATTAGAGTCAAGTTTCTTCAGCCCAAATCAATTTTATTACGCTCATTTAAAACGGTAACTTTTCAAGGAAACTTAGCTTATTATAAACTCGAATTAAACTTTGGACGTCTACTTCTACCGTCTGTGCTGGGTAATTTTCAATCAATTCCACTATACTAATCTGCCCATCTTCTGCTGCGGAGAGAACCAAAGAAGCCCGCAGAGCTTGACCACTCAACTGACCGGAGGGTGTCTGAATCATGTCCCCCATTTCATCTAATACCCGCTTACCCAGACGATTATTTAGCGCCCGATCCAAAAATCGCGGACTCACGGAAATGGAGCGATTTAAATGATTCCGAACCTCATCAGGATTTTGACTCGATAATCCCATATACGATCGCAACGAGAAAGACATATCTCCCGTCTCAGCAAACCTAGATAAGTCAGCCACCGAGACAGGCGATCGCATGGGTCCATACTTAAGAATAATTTCTTCTGCTGCCGTGGCACTGTTTGGGGAAAGCATTCCTTCTCCCACCCCCAACAGAGCAATCCCCAGAGTTCCAGTTTGGATAATCCGACGCAAAACAGATAACATGGATCGGCGCATTTTTACCATTTTAATCGATGAGTTTACGGACTAAAGACGAGTAATTCATAGCAGAGGTTGCCAAGGATAGCATCCTTGAGTTTTCATCCCCTAAAAATACTCGGAATTTCTTAAAATCCCCCGTAAAATTTCCCGAAAAGCATCAGGAATGAACGAGGGGAGTGGCTCCTAATTACGGCTCAGGGAGAGCATAGGGACAGGATGGGATCAGCGAGGCAAAAAACCGGATTTTTGGCCCTTTCTTGGTGGCCCACCCAGCCTGAATCTTGTCAAAAACTGGGGGTTGTCTGCCCTCCTGGACAGACAACCTAGGGATTTAATTTTATCCCAACTGCGTTAATGTCAGCGCCTGGGGGGTTAACCTAAGTCTAACAAGTTTGATGTTTTACCAGAGTAGGACCCATCAGCAGATGATCAAGCAACTTTCTTCTTTGAGGTTACAACCGGGGAGTTTGGGTCAGGGTCAGGGGACTCTGAGATTTAGCCTGACCCTGGTAACTGCCGTGGTTTTAGGAGTAGGAGGAGTGGCGGTTCCTGAATCCAGGGCCAATTCAGTCCCCCGAATGCCACTATCCTCGGGAATACAAACAGCCCAAATTCCGGCAAACGCTAGAGTTATCTATGTTAATCCGGTTTTAGGAAGCGATCGCCCCGATGCAGGCAGCAGTGAAGCATCCGCCTATCAGAGTATTACTTACGCCCTCTCCCAAGCCACCCCTGACACCGTGATTCAGTTGGCCCCTGGAAGTTACACCCAGGACACCGAAACTTTTCCTCTGACCCTCCCCCCTGGGGTGATTCTGCGCGGGGATGAAGCCAAGAAAGGGCAGAATGTGCGGATTATTGGCGGGGGTAGCTTTAGCAGTCCCACCTTTGCGGTTCAAAATGTGGCTATTGTCCCTGCCACCGATAGCACGATCGCCGGGGTAGCGGTAACCAACCCCAACACCCGGGGAACTGGCATCTGGATCGAATCGGGAGCCGCAACGATTCGTAATAGTACCTTTACCAGTAATTTGCGCGAGGGCATTTTCGTCACCGGGACTTCTACCCCCCTGATTGAAAATAGCGTGTTTACGGAAAACGATGGGAATGGGATTTCGATTGCGAGATCGGCGCAAGGGGAAGTTCGGGGAAATGTCTTTCAGAATACGGGTTTTGGCTTGGCGATCGGGGATTCATCCGCCCCAATGATTGTAGATAACCGGATTCTGCAAAATATTGATGGGGTGGTGGTGTCCAATTCGGCGAAACCGATCTTTCGCAATAACGTGATTGAGAATAATGAACGGGATGGGATTGTGGCGATCGGGGATGCGTTGCCGGATTTAGGGACTGCCGAATCCGAGGGCAAAAATTACATCCGGAGTAATACCCGCTATGACCTTTATAATGCCACCCGCAATAATACGATTCTGGCGGTGGGGAATGATATTGATGCCAGTCGGATCTCTGGGCAGGTGGAGTTTGTGGCAACAACGGTAGACGCAGGGTTTCGGGATATTGGGGGTCACTGGGCACAACCTTATATTGAAGCGTTGGCGGTGAAAGGGGTAATTGCGGGATTTAATGATGGGACATTTCGTCCCAATGAGCGGGTGACCCGTGCACAGTTTGCGGCGATCGTGAATAAAGCGTTTACTGCACGGTCAAATCAGGCTTGTTCAGCGTTTGCCGATGTCCGGAGTAATTTCTGGGGGTTTGAGGCGATTCAAACCGCTTGTCGAGGGGGGTTTTTAACGGGATATCCGGGAAATCAGTTCCGCCCGGAACAGCAAATTCCTCGGGTTCAGGTGCTGGTGGCCCTAGCCAGTGGGTTGGGATTGCGTTCTGAGAATATGGAGGTGTTATCGGTGTATTCGGATATGAGTGGGATTCCGGATTGGGCGCAGACAGCGATCGCCGGGGCGACGGAACAGGGATTAGTGGTGAATTATCCGATTCGCGATCGCCTCAATCCCAGCCAAGAGGCAACCCGCGCTGATGTGGCCGCATTTGTTTACCAGGCTTTAGTCAATGCGGGTCAAGCCGAAGCGATCGCCTCTCCTTATCTGGTGATGGTTCCTTAATCGGGTCAGTAGACCTCTTGCCTCATTCTTTAAAGCCCCCGGTGGAATTAAACATTTATCCTCCTCCCGTCCCCCTTGGGAAGGGGGACGGGAGGGGGATAATCAGGGGGGGAAAGGGGGATCGATCCTTTTTTTGCAAGAG
>CAYUEH010000131.1:0-10633 GCA_964442465.1 uncultured Laspinema sp.
TACAATTGCTCAACTTGTTTTTCAAGACCTATTCCAACCGCATTCCGTATCATGAGTCGAGGCGGTCTAGACCGAGTTAGAAACCGGGTTTCTTGACAAAATTTCTGCTCATGAGTAAGTTTCCGTTGGGTCAGAAACCTGTTTTTTTCTGCTTGGGATCTAAAACGAGAGTGGGGTTGTAGGAGAGTCGAGTGGCAAGTCTAGCCTCTGCGGTCCATGCTAAAATCATCAGTTAACCCCCCAGAAAGATGTGGCCGGATGTAATTGACCGGCTCCCAAACTGGCGATTCACCTGATGCCCTGGGTTCCATCATTCACCATTGACAAGAAGAACTTGATGAAACGCCCTATCCGGATTGATACGCTTCAATGGTTTATTGGCATTTATCTTGCCATCCGGGGAACATTGATGCTGATGTTGCCACACAAGGTCAGCACCGATATTTTGGCCCCTTTTCAATCTGATGTGACCGGGTTGGGGGCGTTGCAAGTGATGGTAGGCGCTGGGTTGATTGGGGTGGCGACCCTGCTACCCCTGGGGTGGAGTATCCTGGGCGCTCATCTGATGGCGGGGGTGGTGTTGTTCCAGATTGGCATCGGATATGCGTCAGGGGGTAAGTTGATGGGGGTGGTGGGGGCGTTGATGTTGGGATTGGCCCTGGCGATCGCCCCGTTTTTAGGCAATGAGGATGAGCGGAGAGATCGGCAGAGGGAGACGCAGACTGGGGCGATCGACCTGTTTGCGGTGGCAATGGGATTGAGAATGGCGATCGAAGCGCTGCTGTTTCTCATCCTGTGGAATCCAGGATTACAGGCATCCTTGTCCCCGGTGCTGCCTTCTTACCGGATCCCCTACGCCCTCCTCTATTTAGGGGCCGGCGTGAGTGTTGTCGGGGTTCAGCTTTACCCGAAAGTCCCTCGCTGGCTGTTTCAATGGGTGCATTTCTTCGCCGGGATCTTCCTTTGGACCTGGATTATCGGGATGGGGTTTTCTCTTTGGAATGGAGTGCTCTGCTACGCGGGATTGGGAACGGCTTTGGCATTCCTCCCCTGGATTAGTAAGCGCCTGAACCGACTCGATCCGCACTCGTTACAAACCCGAGTTGCTGTGGCATCGATTGGCATCGTTACCTTACCTTTGGTCTCTCTAACCACCCTGGTGTCCCTCCCCCAAGAGCAAGCGACTATCGATCGCTCCCTGACGGTCCAGCAGTCCTTGGCGGTTGCCCTGTCTCAGGATATCGCTACCTATATTAACCTGCACCTTTCCGCGATCATTGCCCTGGGGAATCAGCCCGGATTGGCCGAAATGGAGCCGGAACAACAGCAGGCTCTCCTCCAGGTCGTTCATGGGGCTTATCCTGATATTCAGGTGTTAAGTACCTTTAATGCCAATGGTCAGGAAATTGCCCGCAGCGATAACCGGCCCCTGGGTCCCTCGATTCGGGAGATGGCCTCGTTTCAAGAGGTCCGCCTGGGTGATCGGCCTGTTCTGAATTTCCAGATGAGTAGAACCGGGAATCTGCCGGTGGCACTTTTTCTGGTGCCCATCAAAAATTCTCTGGGAGAATTTGCTGGCGCTGTGGGGGGGGCGATCGCCTCGTCACGGATTACGGATCAACTCGGTCGGATGGCGTCGGATACGAATCTGAAAGCCTATCTGGTTGATACCCAAGGACGGGTGATTGCTCATCCCAATCTCCAGTTGGTCAATTCCTTTGCGGACTTCGCCCAAGTGCCTCCGGTGGCTGCCCTTTTGAATAGTTCTATTTCTTTGGGAAAACTCAGTTACTCGAATGGATCTGTCCGAGAATTGGTGGGGTATGCCCGAGTCCCGGATTTTGGCTGGGGTGCGATTGTGGAACGTCCGGCAGATGAAGTGTTAGGGACTCTGAATGTTAGACGGGAGCGGGATTTTGCGGTGCTGTTGGCGGTGGCAACGGCTTCGTTGGCGATCGGCGGGTTCCTCTCTCACCGCTTGACTCAACCCCTGAGAACTCTGGCATTTGCCGCGTCAGAGTTAGGCAAGGGCAATTCCCAAGCGCCTCTACCTTCTAGCAAGATTACGGAATTGGCGAATTTATCTTCGGTGTTTGGAACTATGCGCGATCGCCTGGTTCGACGCACCCACGAACGCGATCGCGCTGAGGCGGAGTTACGGCAAAGTGAGGCCAAATTTCGCCGTTTGGTGGAATCGAATATTATTGGGGCGATTGTGGTGGAAATTGAGGGTCCCGTCCTCGAAGCTAATGATGAATTTCTTCAGATCATGGGCTATACTCGCGCTGATTTAGTCTCGGGTAAAATTCATTGGCTCTCAATTGCCCCTCCGGAATATTTTGAGGGCGATCGCCGCCTCACTCAGGAGTTGCAAGAAACTGGGGCGTTCACTCCTTTTGAAATGGAATGTATCCGCGCCGATGGTCGTCGGGTTTCGGTGTTACTGGGGGCGGCCCGGTTAGAAGAAACCGAGGATAAGGCGATCGCTTTTGTCCTGGATTTGACCGAGCGCAAACAAATGGAACAGGAGCGCGAACAACTCCTCAAGCGAGAATGTTCGGCCAGAGAAGATGCGGAATCGGCTAACCGGATTAAGGATGAATTTTTGGCAGTCCTCTCTCATGAATTGCGATCGCCCCTCAATCCGATTTTAGGCTGGGCCAAGTTGCTCCGCTCTCGCAAGTTCGATCAAAAAACTATTGATAAAGCCTTGGAAACCATCGAGCGCAATGCCCTGTTACAAACTCAATTAATTGAGGATTTACTCGATGTTTCTCGGATTCTGCGGGGCAAATTAACCCTGAATGTCCAACCTGTTAATTTAATCTCGGCTATCACCGGGGCGCTAGAAACCGTTAGCTTGGCAGCGGAGGCCAAATCTATTCACATCGCAACGCAATTTGATAACGCCGTTAGTCCCGTTGCCGGTGATCTGATTCGCCTCCAACAAGTGCTCTGGAATCTGCTCTCTAATGCGGTCAAATTTACCCCCGCTAATGGGCAAATTGAGGTGATTTTAGCTCAGGTGGATTCAATGGCTCAGATTCAGGTCAAGGATACGGGAAAAGGCATTGCTCCCCAGTTTCTGCCTTATGTGTTTGAATATTTTCGCCAGGAAGATGGCGGGACGACTCGCTCTTTTGGGGGTCTGGGTTTGGGATTGGCGATCGTTCGCTATATTGTGGAACAGCATGGGGGTTCGGTGATGGCAGAAAGTCCCGGGGAGGGCTTAGGCTCAACGTTTACGGTCCATTTACCCCTGATGTCTGTGGAACTGACTCCCCCCGTCCGCGATCGCCCTTTAGAGGAGCAGATGGAGAATTTGCAGGGTCTGCGGGTGCTCCTGGTGGATGATGAACCGGATCTGCTGGAGTTGGCTGCTTTTACCCTGGAGGAAGCTGGCTCTCAGGTAACAATGTGCGCTACTGCTGCTGAGGCACTCACTGCTTTGCATCACACTCTCTATGATCTGCTGGTTTGTGATATCGGAATGCCTGATATCGATGGTTATATGTTAATGCGTCAGGTGCGGGCTTTTCCTCCCGAACTCGGGGGCAAAATTTTGGCGATCGCTCTGACTGCCTATGCCAGTGAACTGGATCGTCAACAAGCTCTGTTAGCTGGATTTCACTTACATCTGTCTAAACCTATTGAGCCGGATCTGTTTATTCAGGCGATCGCTCAACTTCTCCAAAAGTCTCATGGAATTGAGATCTTGCACCATTCTCAACACCTATAGGGGATCAATCGATTGGCGGCCTCATAGCTTGCATTCGGTTAAAAACCGACTGCAAGTCTGATACAGTGCTGTTTTCAGTCGGTTTCAACCGACTTGATTCTGTTAGGCGGGGGTTAAAACGATTGGCGGCCTGGTGTTGCCACTGGTGCAAGATGTCAGATGGAATTGACTCCCAAGCTCATTCCCATACTACCCCACTGACAAACCATTATACTCCCTCCGGTTTTTCAACGTGGCCAGACTGACACAATCTTTAATATAATTCTGGCAGCATTCTATTGAGTAGGGAGTGGGTTGATGAGTCAAGATTTGCTACTTTTTATCGGTTGTATGGGTGGGCTAATTCTCTATTTAATCTTTTCGGCTCTCACGGAAATGGGAACAAAATGGCCCGGGAACAAATAGCACCATTCCCCGTTATAGGCTCGTCTAAATCCGGTTAACAATAACATCATCAAATCAAGGAGTGGGAGGAGCAAGCTCCTCCCACTCCTGAGAGTAATTGTCCAACTGCTGCCAGACTTGTTAGATCCGGGCAGAATTGAACCCCAGTCAATCGATGGATTAGGATTTAACTAAGCGACAAATCAGATTTCCCACCCCATTTTCATCGAAGGAAACCCTCGTTCCATCGGCTTGCACTCGAAGGCGATCTCGGCAGTTGTAGCGTTCCAACGGTTGAACTACCCCGTCAATGCTCAGGGCCACCCGATATTCCCAATGATATTTAGCACTGCGCTGAATCCGCACAATGCACACCGAGCGATCGCCCAGGGTTCGACAGACTAATGCTTGAGCGGGAAATGCCACGGTTAAAGTCCATAGGATACCGAGTAAAAGGGCTGTGGCTTTGCTCCATTGTCGGAGTTGAATATTGAGCATCTGGCGACCTAATTTTAGGGATAAAATGGGCGGGATTGACTCTATCTGGTGATAGAAAATTTGGACTCTATCCTTAGATAGAGACAGAAAATATCAACTTAGTCAATAATTATAACCAATTACTTTAGGTGAGCGGATCACTTTTAAACTGGCGATCGCTCAAACGGCATGGGGGAAAGAATTTAGGTCGGAGGCTAGGCGACATCTAGTCCGCAGACTAGACCGTTTCAAAACTATCCGAGTCCATCCCCAAACGGTCTAGTTCACGGCAATTTAGAGGAAGAGTGCCCTCACGAGTGCGGCTAAACCGGAAAATGACAAGGAGAAACAATGAATTCGGTAATTTTATGGATTCTCGGGATAATTATTGGACTGGGGATACTTCTCCTGATTGCGCTGTATATTCGCGGAACCTTTCGCGATCGCGTAGAATACAAGGTGAAAAATCCACCGACTCCGGGAGAGTCCCGCTTTGCGATCGCCCAAGCAAGCTTATCTAATTCTTTAATCACTTCCGCTTTAATCACCGATGTTTGGAATGATGCACCGACGATTCAACAAGTCAGACTCGATGCGATCGCCAACGCCAAACATTCTATCCATTTTGAAACCTTTTTCATCACCCCAGGACGACGAGCCAATGACTTTGCCTCCGCCATTGCCGAGCGATCAGCAGCCGGAGTAGAGGTGCAATTACTGGTAGATAGCTACGGGAGTAAAAAAATGTCCAGTAAATATTGGAACCGCTTAAAAGCTGCCGGAGTTCAAGTGCTTTTTTTCAATCCATTTGACTGGAAAGCTCCAGCGGATTATGCCGGGAGAACACACCGAAAATTACTTGCCATTGATAGTGAAGTTGCCTATATTGGGGGCGCGGGAATTTCCGATTTTTGGGATGGCGAGTCCGGTTCCGGAGAAAAAGAACCGTGGTTTGATTGTGAATTTCGTTTAGAAGGAGAGATTGTTTCCGTCTTAGAAGGAGTCTTTGTTCAACATTGGACTTATGCAAGTGGGGTGGCCAATCTCGGTCCGGAAACCTTTAAAAAAGACCCGGCCCAAAAGCCGATTGCCCTCGTGACCCCTTCCTTTAATCCCACTTACCGATTTTCCCCGATTCGAGCTTTATTTCAAACCAATTTATTAGCGGCCCGAAAGCGAATTTGGTTGGCGAGTCCCTATTTTTTCCCCGACCTTAATTCCCAGGATTTGCTGATTGCGGCCAAAAAGAGTGGGTTGGATGTCAAAATTCTCACCACCAGTTCCGTGAGTGATAAAAAAAAGGTTTATTACGCTTCGTATGAAGGATATGGACCGATGTTAGCTGCCGGAATTGAAATCTATGAATATCAACCCAGTATGACCCATGCCAAGCTCTTATTGATTGACGATCGCTGGATGACAACAGGAAGTGCTAATTTCGACCCCCGCAGCTTTTTTCATAACGATGAATTAGATTTTTCTACCGGCGAACCCAATGCTATAAAAAAGGTTGAAAAAATTTTTGAACGGGGTTTTTCTAAATCCAAAGTAGCCAGTTTGGAAGATTGGCGCAAGCGTTCCCTGTGGAAGCGAATGGTGGGACGAACCGTTCGCTTCTTTGAATGGCAACTTTAAGGGCGTTTAATCGCTGATTTTACGGTCTCCTACAGGGCAGATATGAGTCACTACAAACGTTTGTAGTAACCCCTGAAGGGGTTATCTGTTGATGACTCAATCAAGGAGTCACTACGAACGTTTGTAGTAACCCCTTTAGGAGTAGCCCTGTCAAGGTGGTAAATTGAATCTATGAAAAATCGTTGTTTCCTGTAGGGGCGATTCGTTTTTCGCCAGTCCAAATTGTCAAGTTCATGACGAAAAAGAGGGATGGAATGTAGGGGCGCCAAAGGGCGATCGCCTCTACAAAGGGCGCTTCCCTCAGCGCCCCTACAAGTACACCTTGACAGGGCTACCCCTTTAGGGGTTAAATAAAGATGACTCAATCAAGGAGTCACTACGAACGTTTATTGTGCTAAGGGGTAAGTCCTGCTGCATCAACGGCTTGAACAGGAGTTGGATAAGGCTGCTTCGTGGGAATTTCTAGGATAAATTCGGCCCCTTGGGACGGTTCAGAAATACAGCGAATCTCACCTTGATGTTTCTCGACGACAACTTCCTTGGCGATCGCCAACCCAACCCCGATGGATTTTTTCGTAGATTTAGTGGTAAAAAACGGCTCAAAGATTTTGTCTTGGAGGGTTGAGTGAATCCCCACCCCATTATCGGCAATACTAATTAAGATGCGATCGCCTCCCAGAGCTTCCGTGCGAATCAAAATGGTTTTTTGTCCCGGGTGATTGGGATAGGAGTCTAACCCATCGATCGCATTGGAAAGCAGATTCATAAACACTTGATTGAGTTGGCTGGGATAGCACTCCACCTCCGGCAGATTGCCATAAGCTTTGACTATTTGAATTCCCGGCGAACCCCCTTTCCCTTTGAATCGATGTTGTAAAATTAATAACGTGCTATTAATTCCCTCATGAATGTCCACCGCCTTCAATTCAGATTCATTCAAGCGCATGAAATTTCGCAAGGCATGAACTAACTCTCGAATGCGTTCCGCCCCCCCTTTCATCGATTCAATCACCTGGGAAAAATCTTGGGAAGTAAATTCCAAGTCAATTGATTCTATCGTTTCTAAGATTTCTGGGACAGGTTCAGGATAGTGCTGCTGATAAAGATACAATAGATTTATTAAATCCTGGGCATACTCCTGAGCATGAGACAGATTCCCCGTGATGAAGTTAATCGGATTGGTAATTTCAGCGGCTATACTGGTAATCAACTCCCCCAGTTCCGACATCTTTTCTTGTTCGATTAACTGGGTTTGGGTCCGCTGGAGTTCTTGCAGGGCGTTGGCAAGCTGATTGGCTTTTTCCTTAGTTCTGGATTCGGATTCCTGCAAGGCTGCATTTAATTTTGCCAGTTCATCCGCTTGCCGCAAAACGATGGTGACGATCGCATTGTTGAGGTCTAATGCCGCATCAATTTCACAGGGTTTCCAGGGTGAAGATTTTAATTTGACAATTTCTTGCCATACTTCAAAGGATTTTCGAGGATGCAGTCGAGGATTTCTTCCCGGTAACAGTTCAAAGGGTTCCTTCGGGTCTCCCGCCCAACTGACTTGATGAATCACCTCGGATCTAAACCATAACACATAATGTTTTGGTTCTTTGGAAATCGTTACCACCAGCAATCCACTGGCGATATCTTTATAAGTTTCGGCTTCTGGATAAACACTCGCCAGGGAATCCGTGTGATAAACCCTGGGAAAGTTCTGTTGTTCCAACCAATGAATCAGATGCTCAATGCGATCGCTGCTGGGAGTCTTGCCGAGTTGCTGACAGGTTCCTTTAAAGTAAATCACCGCCCCATCCGCCCTGACTAGATTGAGTAAGTTCGGTTGAAACTTTACTAATCCGTCAATAAAATTAGTCTCCATTGACATATATTCGACTAATTTCGCCGTAGTGGCTTGCAATTTCAGACGATATTCATAATAGCTATCATCTTCTTTAGACCGGAGTTCCAATGCCATGACTTTGCCAAAGAATTCGCAGGCTTTCCTCACTTCATAAGACACATATTTCGGGGAATTATGATGGCAGGCAACCAGTCCCCAGAGTTTTCCCTCTTTGACAATCGAAATAGACATGGATGCACTGACCTTCATATTTTGAAGATACTCGATATGACAAGGGGAGACGCTGCGCAGAACCGAATGGCTCAAGTCAAGGGGCTTTTTATCTAGGGGATTAATTGCCGGGACAATGGCAACAGGTTTGTAGTTGACATCGGCTATTAATCGGAGCAAATTAATGGAATAGAGTTGTCTGGCCTGGGGTGGAATATCCTCTGCCGGATAATTTAAGTTTAACCAAGAGTTCATGGAATCCAGTTTTTCCTCCGCCAAAACTGTGCCATGTCCAGACGGGTCAAATCGATAGAGCATTACCCGGTCAAATCCCGTAATATTTCTAACTTCCTTGACCACGAACTCGCATAGTTCTTGGAAATTTTGCGAGTTTTGAATGTTCGACGCCGCTGCTTCTACTAATTTATAAAAGCTGAGAAATCCCACGGTTTTTGGAGAAAGTGCGGGTTCGAGTTCTAAAATCAAACAATCGGGATGAGAGTGATGAATGATTCCATCAAAATAAAGGGTTTTCCAGTCTGTATGAATCGTGATATTGAGAGGATTGACACTCCCTAATGTCTGATAATTGATAGATTCTTTGATTACATTCACCTGAGTGGCATCTAGTAACATTTCTAAGGGTTGGTTCAGAAATGTTTCGGGCCTGCTTCCAAACAACTTAACCGTATTGTTGCTAACTTGTAATATTTTGAAGTCCGTTGACAGGACAAACAGGACCCCATGAGGTTGGATTAAACCGGGGCTTTGGATCGGTTCTCGTTCGTAGTTTGCCCAACTTAGTGTTTCTGACTGCATCATCTGAATTCTCCGACTGTCTGAGTGAATCAAGGACCTGGCTTGAGGACAACTGGGTTGAGAGAGGGAGGAAATTTTGCCTTTCCCGGTTCTTTAAGTTGACGGTTTATTTTAGCCGGTTATGTTCCTTAATATTTTCTTAAAATTTTATCATACCCCTTGAATCATTCTTTACTTTTTGACCAAAAAATTTCTTTTGTAACAATTCTTAATTTACAGATTTTTCAAGTTTCAATTGCGAAAGAAAAACGGGGAAGCCCAGGGGGTTCAGGATTAGCAAAACCCAGACCCCTCACCCCTGTAGCTGAAATCTCCGGTTTGTGAGAGGGGGCAACGGCATGGGCTGCGATCGCCCTTGGGTAGCCCCGGGACAGCGAGTTTCCCCCGTCATCACCCCTCCACCGCCTTCGTCCCCTTCGTCCCCTCCGGACTATACATAAACTCAATGGCCGCATCAACCGCCATCATCGGGCCAAATCCGAGTTTCCCAAAGGGAATTAGTGGGTGTCTTTAAAAACCTGGAATTGGCGATCGGTTAGGCGACCTGCATCATAAAGAGTTTCGGCTATTTCCGAAAGAGTCAAAACCGAATGTGCGCGATACCCATTCATTTTCAAGCGGTCTTTCACCCCTTTTTCATGGTCAATAAACACCACAATATCCTCCACCTTCAACCCGGTCGATTGCAGCTTTTGCGCCCCTTCCATCGCACTTTTTCCACTAATTAAAATATCATCCACCACCACCACGGTTTCCCCGGGATTAAAATGACCTTCCACTAACCGCCGCGTCCCATGTGCCTTCACTTCTTTCCGGGGGAAAATCATCGGATAATTCAACCGCAAAGAAAGTCCCGTTGCCGTGGGTAATGCCCCGTAGGGAATTCCCGCAATCCGGTCAAATTTTAGGGTCTTTAAAACCTCAGCATAAGCGCCAATAATTTTATCAAAAACTTGCGGATTAGAGATGATCGTTCGCAGGTCAACATAATAGGGAAACGTTTCTCCGGATGCTTGGACATATTCCCCAAACATGATGCAACCCAAATCATAGAGTTGCAGAATTAAATCCGTATGGGGATGAACATCGGTGGGGGAAATATCCGGAAACCACACCGGACAAGCTTGGGCCTCTGAGGGGATACGAACCCTCACTTGATTAATCGTTTCTCGCAGTCCTAAAATCAGGGAACCGGCATTTTCACTGCTTAAATAATCTTGGGGAACGGGCAGGATTAATCCATCCCCTTGACTGTTTAAACCCGCCTTGAGAATGTTCGCTAAAACCGTTCCTTCTGACCAGATACTGCGGGCCAGAATTAGCCGTTCTGGGGCGATGGACCGGACTTTCCTCAAGACTTCTGGGGTATTGGTTCCCACCTCCACTGCCACCTGTTCCGGAGTCCCCCAAGTCCGGGTTTCTTTGACGATTTGTAGGTACAAGGGCGCATCATTTTTAGGATAATGTTGCAAGACTTGCGCCGCCGGATTGGAGGTGTGACACAGGACAAACACGGCTTT
>CAYUEH010000132.1:0-1697 GCA_964442465.1 uncultured Laspinema sp.
CACTGTTGGGCGATTCTCGAATCGCCCCTACAGGCGTTGGTGGATAAATACCCGCTTGTTGTTGCTTGTCGGGCGATTCTCGAATCGCCCCTACAGGGGGATGGGGATTTATCCTTGGCGGTTGCTGCTTGTCGGGCGATTCTCGAATCGCCTCTACAGGGGGATGGGGATTTATCCTTGGCGGTTGCTGCTTGTCTGGCGATTCTCGAATCGCCCCTACAGGGGGATGGGGATTTATCCTTGGCGGTTGCTGCTTGTCGGGCGATTCTCGAATCGCCCCTACAGGGGGATGAGGATTTATCCTTGGCGGTTGTTGTTATTAAAAATTTCACGCAAAAAACAACACCCAATCGGTCCTAGCTAAGTGATTTCCTCTCTTCCTTTGAGCTTCTGTGGAGGTGTCGTGAAACCTTAGTTTCAATCGCATTGCTCCCTACTGCATCAGTTGAGGAAATATCAGCCCGGGGATTGGGTGATGTTCTTCGGTTTGTTGTGGTACGAGACAGATGTGAAATTGAACAGCTTGAACCTCTTTAGGTGTGAACGTGGACTTGGCTGTTTGAATCTGCCAGGGAAGCGTTTTCCGCTTCAATTACTACTTTAGCGGGTTTTTCTGGAGATGCAAGCAAATGCAAGAAAGGTTTACATCAATGAAAGTATTTACCTTGAACTAGATTAAGTTAAGTAAACTTATGGCCCAAACTGACCCTGGAAACTGCCATATTCTGTGGGGTTTAGTCTGGGGTGCATCATTTGTGGTGGTCCGGGCTGGGGCCAGGGTGAAGCAATTCGCAAATTAAGCGGTTTTCGGAAACAGCAGTCTGTTACCTTGATTAAGTTATTGTTATAGGCCGCACGCGCACCTGAATGTCAGTTGCAGCGCAACCCTGGGATTCGGGGCGAGTTTAAGGTAAAAGTGGGTAAGAATTATGGCGCTGATAGTCCAAAAATACGGGGGGTCCTCCGTAGGGTCCGTTGAACGCATTAACGCCGTGGCAGGGCGGGTTCTCAAAACCGTGCAGGGCGGCAATTCCGTGGTGGTGGTCGTTTCGGCGATGGGAAAAACCACTGACGGATTGGTAAAATTAGCCAATGAAATCTCGTCGAATCCCTCTCGCCGGGAAATGGATATGTTGCTTTCCACAGGAGAGCAAATTTCCATCGCCCTGTTGAGTATGGCGTTGCAAGAATTGGGGCAACCGGCAATTTCCCTGACGGGTGCACAGGTGGGCATTGTCACGGAAGCGGCACATACCCGCGCCCGGATTTTGCGAATTGAGACGCAACGAATTGAGCAACAAATCTCAGAAGGTAAAGTAGTCGTGGTTGCCGGATTCCAAGGCATCACGAGTACGAAAGATTTGGAAATTACCACCTTGGGACGGGGGGGTTCGGATACTTCGGCAGTGGCCCTGGCAGCAGCATTGCGGGCCGATCGCTGCGAAATCTATACCGATGTCCCGGGCATTTTAACCGCTGACCCCCGGTTAGTTCCCGATGCCCAACTGATGACGGAAATTACCTGCGATGAGATGCTGGAATTAGCCAGTCTGGGGGCAAAAGTCTTACATCCTCGGGCGGTGGAAATTGCCCGCAACTATGGCGTTCCCTTGGTGGTGCTCTCTAGTTGGACTGATGATCCCGGAACTCTGGTGAGTTCGCCGACACCAATGGCAAGACCCTTAGAAGGGTTGGAA
>CAYUEH010000132.1:1797-10606 GCA_964442465.1 uncultured Laspinema sp.
ATGAATTAAATACCAATGATATTGCCTTTACCGTGAGTCAGGAATCGGTGAATCAGGCAGAGGCAGTGGCAGCGGCGATCGCCCCGACCCTCCGCAACCGCCAGGATTCAGCCCCAGAAGAGGCAGAAGTCATGGTCGATCGCACCATTGCCAAAGTTAGCATTTCTGGGGCGGGAATGATAGGTCGTCCCGGTGTGGCGGCGAAAATGTTTGCTACCCTTGCCGATGCTGGGGTGAATATGCAGATGATTTCCACCTCAGAAGTGAAAGTGAGTTGCGTAGTGGATGCGGACCAATGCGATCGGGCGATCGATGCCCTTTGCCAAGCGTTTGAAGTCAGTTCCTCTCCCCTGCAATCCGGTAGTTCTAGTCCAGGGAAGGCGATCGACCCCAATACTCCTCCAGTCCGAGGAGTCGCCCTAGATTTGAATCAAGCGCGGGTAGCAATTCGCCATATCCCCGATCGCCCCGGCATGGCAGCAAAATTCTTCGGTGTCCTCGCCCAAGAAAATATTAGCGTAGATACGATTATCCAATCCCAACGCTGCCATATTATCAACGGTATTCCCACCCGAGATATTGCTTTTACTGTAGCCCGGAATGATGCAAAAGATGCCCGTCGAGTCTTAGTTCCCTTAGCCGCAGAATTAGGCTGTGGGGAAATTATTGTAGATGAGGAAATTGCCAAAGTTAGCATTGTCGGTTCTGGCATGGTGAATCATCCCGGTATTGCGGCTGAGATGTTTAATGCCTTGGCAAGGGAACGCATCAACATCCAAATGATTGCTACTTCTGAAATTAAGGTCAGTTGCGTAGTCGATCGCGAGTCTGGGGTCAAAGCCTTGCAAGTCATTCATGCCATTTTCAATCTTGCAGGAACTCAAAAAATCGAAGTTCCTGCGTGATGAATGAGAAATGAGGGGGGAGTTTTTTCCCTTACAAGAGTACATTTTTTACGTTCATGGTGATTGACCTAAGAGTAAAGGGACGAACGGTTCCCTCCCCTTGGCAAGGGGAGGGTTAGGGTGGGGTCCACCCACTTCGCAAAAACACCACTTTTGATACGCCAATTTGCGATGAAACCCTGATTATGTAAAGGATTAAACCTCTTTTTTATAATCTAGGACTTATAGGACCCCACCCAACCCTCCCCAAGACACAGGGGAGGGCTATGAACAACCAAAACTTGAAAAAAATTACTCCCTAAAAAACCTGCTCTTGTAAGGAGTTTTCTCCCCCTCATTCTTGTTATTATTCGCGATCTTATTCCGGCTTTTCTTCCGGGGCTTTTGCCGCCACCTCTGCGGTTTCAAAATACATGGCGTTTAAATCCTCTACATTCAAATCAAAAGCCGTTTTAGGATTGCGGAAATAGGGATGAATCAGCAGAACCTTGTCCGGTCGTCGGTCATTGGGTGCGGCAACAATGTCTTTAATGACCTTCAGATAATCTTTGCCGGTGCTTTCCCAGGTGTAGTCCTCCAACACCAACTTTTGACAGCGCGATCGCATCTCTTCCCACAACGCTTTATCCCCTAACAGCCTTTCTAATCCTCGGGCAATATCTGCCGGATCGCAAGGATCGACGAGGACCGCACATTCTTCCGGAGTTTGTTTGAGCACTTCACTCAACCCGCTATTTTCAGTCACCACCAAGGGTAACCCCGCCGCCGCCGCTTCCAATGGGGCTAGTCCAAAGGGTTCAAACAACGAAGTTAAAGTAAACACCGAACCCCGTTTTGCTAAAAATCGATAACAAGCAGCCAAAGCCGGTTGATCCGGCAAGGAAAACGCGCTGATTTTCCCCCATAACTTACTCTTTTTAACCACTTTCCGAATCGGCGCTAAAACCCGTTCCGTTTCATCATCGCCGCATTCTTCCTGAAGAGGGTTCTCCAGTCCCCCCGTAATCATCACCAGATTGGCCGTTTTTTGCAGCGTCTCACTCTGAGCAAAGGCTTCCACGAGTCCTTGGAGGTTTTTCTTCGGTGCGAGGCGGCTAGAGGCCAAAATAATCGGATATCCCAGACGGTCCTCATCAATATCCCGGGCCAATCGTTCATCAATTAGGTCCTGAATCTCTTTTTCGTTCTCGCAGGAGACATCTGGACTAAACATACTGGCATCGACCCCGGGTGCAATCACCACAAACCGGGTATCGTCGTTCACATCCACCGCATCCTGATAAACCCGATGAGCATATTGCTCAAAGCGTTCTGTTTGCGTACTGGTAATATTGACCCCTGACCGATTCATGCTCAAGCGTTCTGCCACCAGACGCCGAGCAAAATGAAAATGCCTGTCCATGCTTTCCATCTTTTGCGGCGTCATTTCCAGTTTGTCGATTTTTTGAGCGCCGAGGGAATGACCCGTAAAGGTGAAGGGGATACCCGTGGCGGCTTCAATCAAGACCCCTGCGAGACCCCCATCCCCATAGTGCGTGGTAAAAATATCGGGGAATGCGCCCTCTTCTCGATAGAATTGCAGAATGTTGGGAACCCATTCTTTGACCAGATGCGGCCAGAGGAGTTCTTTCCTGATAAATCCTTTTGGGCCCGCGCGAAAGCGGATAATTCGGACATTTTCCACCCCAGGATAGGAATCGAAGGGTTCGGCAAACTCGGGCCAGTCGGAGTCAATAATCTGGCGAGTGATAATATCAACTTTGTGACCTTGATGGGCAATGGCGATCGCCACCTGTTTCACATAAACTAACTGGCCCCCGAAATCCGGATGTTCAGTCAGATGACTATCTTTTGGATCGAAGTTACCCTGGGGATTGAGAAATGCAATACGCATAAGCAGATTTTTAACGAAACGACTGCCTCAAGTGTATAGGGTTGAGGGAGATTCGCCACATTCTCAATAGTAGCTTGCCCTCTGAAGCATTCACTGGTCAGTCTTTGACCGAAAATGAAAGATAATTTGGATCATGGCGATCGCGCTTATTTCGATAACCTAGAAGATAACAGTCGCGCTTATTAATTATGAATTCACTCTCATCCCAGATTCGTGCCCTTGATGATGAACTCTCTAAACGTGAGCTTGCCCTCGACCCTGGCGGTTATTTCATCATCTACCTCGATCGCGAGGCTGCATTAATTTGTGCCAAACATTATACCAATGTGATTGATGAGCGCGGGTTAGCCGTTGACCCGGAAACCGGGAAACCGATCCCCGCCCGAGGAAAGGTCAACCGCACCGCCGAAACGTTATTTTCTGGGAGAACCGCCAAAGAGCTCTGCGTGAAAATTTTTGAGGAAACGGACCCTTGTTCGGTGACAATGCTGGATCATGCTGCCTATCTCGGACGAGAATTTATGCGCGCTCAGATGGCCCTGGTGAGTGGGGAGGAGTATGTTCAGGACTAGGGGAAGGGTGCCGTGTTTCCAGGAATAAGCAACCGGGTTTGGGCCCTAGATTTGTTTCAACGTCAGTCAAGAGTTTGAAACCCAACCCGGTGTTTCACGGTTGAGGTTGGGGATCAGCGCATTCTGGGTCAATGCGCTGATCCCCAAGCCAAATCGAGGGTCAGAATCTGTGCGGTACGTTACTGTAAAAAGCCTCCTTGATAGAAATAATAGGTGGCCATTGGGATAACTGTCGCTAAGACTAACAGGACAATCACTACCATCGTGGCATTGCCAGTATCGGTTTCTTCTGCGGTGGCAAAGGTGCGTTCAATGTTCAAGCTGGTATCAACAATCGGGGGACCGGGGTCCGGTTGACCGGACAGGACGGCAATCAGGCGATCGCTGACATCGGTTAAAGCTTGATTGTATTTATCCCCCTCTCGTAAGGGGACTTGCAGGGTTTCTTGGGCGACACTTTCCGCAATTTCAGGGGTTAAGAGGGATGTAAGGTCATCTCCAGTGCGGATAGCGGAATTATTCGTGAGGGTATCGACCACCAGTAAGGTTTGATGGGACCCTTCTTCTGGGGTGGGAAACCATTTTTCAAAGAGTTTTTCGGTAAAACTATCAATGGTTTCGCCGTAGTCTAGGCGGCGAATGGTGACGAGACGAACTTCGTTGCCGGTGTCTTTTTGCAGGGCACCGAGGGCTTTGCTGAGATTGGCTTCGGTGAGGCGACTGAGGACTTCGGCATCATCAATGGTCCAGGTGCGATCGCCTGCATGGAGAATCGGCATTTGATAGACCCCGGTTGCCGCAGCGGGGGCCACAGCGATCAGGGTTGCTAAGGCGATCGCCGTGATGGATAAAAGGAGTCCCTTAAATCCGGCTTTCCAAGGGGTGATTCGTTGAAGGATCTGTTTCATAAAATCGGTCTTACAAACTTATTGTTTAACTTTACCCCATTCACCCGGACCGATTAAACCCGATGATCCCTCCGGCGACTTCCTAAAAAAAGCCCAACTCTGCGATTTGTTGCTCCCCCTGACCCGGTAAGATGATTGAGTTCAAAAAGCAGTGACAAAGAAGGATACTCTCTATGGAAGCATTACCAGAACAGGTGCAACGATTGCGCGATCGCGTAGCGGTGGTGACGGGTGCTTCGCGGGGAATTGGTCGGGCGATCGCCGTCGCCCTCGCCGCCGAAGGAGCTAAAATTGCCATTAACTATGCCAGTAATAGTACCGCCGCCGATCAACTGGTTGAAGAAATTACCGCCGCTGGTGGCGAGGCAACTGCCATCCAAGCCGATATTAGCAAAGTTGATTCCGTCGATGCCCTAATCAAAACCGTGACGGACCAATGGGGACGCATCGATATTTTAGTCAATAATGCCGGAATTACTCGCGACACTCTCCTGTTAAGAATGAAACCGGAAGATTGGCAAGCCGTCATTGACACCAATCTCACCGGCGTTTTTCTCTGTACTCGGGCTGTCAGCAAACTCATGCTCAAACAAAAATCCGGTCGGATTATTAATATTGCTTCCGTTGCTGGTCAAATGGGTAACCCCGGCCAAGCCAACTATAGTGCAGCAAAAGCCGGGGTGATTGGCTTTACTAAAACGGTTGCCAAAGAACTCGCCTCTCGGGGGATTACGGTCAATGCAGTTGCCCCCGGATTCATCGCCACCGATATGACCAAAGACCTCAAAGGTGGGGAAGAAATCCTCAAATTTATTCCCCTCGCTCGTTATGGGGAACCTGAAGAAGTGGCGGGTTTAGTTCGCTTCCTGGCAGCAGATCCGGCTGCGGCTTATATCACCGGGCAAACCATTAATGTGGATGGGGGAATGGTAATGGCTTAATCAGCCTCCATTTGGGGAAACCTGCCTAAAAAAATGCCTCCATTCTTCAAGTTCAAGCCAGCGTAAATAGCCTTGCCATTTGCAAAAAATTAGCCTTTGCCAAAAAATTTTGGCAAAGGTTCATGGGTGGGGAGAACAGTCCGGATTCTCTCCGGACACTGGGTCTAACCCCAGGTTTTAAGAGGCGATAGATTGGCGATAAGAACGAGATTCGGATACCTGAACCTGCAAGCGATCGCAAGAAATTCGTTCCGGCCTCCCAGGCAAGCCATTTTGACAAGTTGTAATTTCTAATTGAGCCTCGGGAACAGCAGTAAACATCAACCGTTCGTGAGGAAACAAAATCCGTTCTAATTTAAAATCTTTGGAATTAATCAGTTTGATGATTTGAAGATAAGGGGTTGAGTTGCTATGAAAACATAAAATATGGGAAGAAGCATTGTCTGTTTTAACTTGTTCTTCCAGCAGGCTTGAATTTAATCGCATTTTAATTTTGATCAATGTTAAGTAGGTTCGGTTTTGACGGTGGCAGTGGTTTGCTACCTCTAATCTGAGTAGAAATTTGCAAAATCTTCTCTTAATTTATATCATTCATAACAACCTTCTCTATCTATCTTTAGTTAGATTATGGGATGGTCGTGGGACTTAGGTATATACCCGGATCAAGAGGGCCATGTTAAGGTTTGAGGTGATGATCAATACAGCCCCGTCCGGACTGGCCGATTCCCGCTATCCGTACCCGGATCAAGTTATTGACTGCCCGCCTACGGATTGGGTTCCATCGGTTCAATTTGCGGAAGTCTTGCCAGTACAGGAAAGGAAGAATGAAACCGGCCCCCTGGACCATCGCTTTAATTTTAGGATTAGGTATTTTTGCTCTATCTACTGGGGCGATTTTAATCCGATTGGCATTCCAAGCTGCCGGGGTACAAGGGGTGGGATTTAGCCTGATTTTAGCAGCCTCTCGGTTGAGTTTAGCGGCCCTACTATTGCTACCGGCTTGGAGAAACATCAAACCGCAACCTCTACAATCTGGGTCCGTTATTTATGCTGGGGTTGCCGGGGGATTTCTTGCCCTTCATTTTGCCACTTGGATTACGTCCTTATCCTATACCTCGATTGCCGCTTCTACGGCAATTGTTACCACAAATCCCGTGTGGATTGCCCTGTTTTCATTCCGGTTTGGAGAAAAGCCAAACCCTAAGACTTTAGTGGGGATTACTCTGGCATTAATCGGGGGATTAGCAATCGGTTTGGGTGGGACAGAATCGAGTGCGATCGCCAGTCATCCCCTGCTAGGAAATAGTTTAGCTTTGATGGGGTCCTGGGCAATTAGCGGCTATTTATTATTAGGAAGAGAGGCACAACGGCGGGGGATGGGAATTAGCAGTTATGCGGCGATCGCCTATAGTAGTGCGGCCCTGATTTTGTTGCCATTACCCCTGTTATGGGGAACGAGTTATTGGGGGTATCCTCCATCAGTGTATGGGTATGTTCTGTTGATGGCGATCGGACCCCAACTGATTGGACATACCAGTTTTAACTGGGCCTTGCGCTGGATTTCTCCAACATTAGTCACCTTAATGATCCTATTTGAACCAGTGGGGGCGAGTATTTTAGGCTATTTTATCTTTGGAGAACTGCCGGGAAATGGGGTCATTGGTGGTGCAGTCGTCTTGCTGATTGGCGTGGCGATCGCCGCCCTTGCCACTCGACCCATTCCCACCCAATCATAACCTTTCACCCCGTCAGGTAATTGCATTTTAATAGAGGTTAAAAAAAAGGAGAAATGATTCAATAACCATAACCAAATTTTCATTCTTAATCCGCCATAAAAATCTGATGCTGTGCCGCATCATTTTACGGTCCAGGGTAAACCTTGCATCTGAGTAGACTCGACCACCTTTGGATGCGGATCAATGGGTTTGATTAGGGTTCTAAGTTTGCTCTGAACATCTACCGGGTCAATCGCACGGGGAAATAGCCTAGAGTGTGTAGCAGGTTGCTCAAGATGCAACACAACGCGCAACTGCTGTCCTCTGAGAAACTGTGCAGCAAAATTACTTTCTGAACTGTCCGAAGCATTAAGTTTAGCAGGCAACATCGCAGCCAGGGTACACAACACTTTGCCTGCTACTTCTTCCACCAAGTCCAGCGGCTTTGTTCGACTCTGCTGGCGATAGTCTTTGGCTTCAATGAGCCAGATCACCTGGCCTTCAATCGCAATCAGATCAACAGCCTTGATGCCAGACAACCTCCTAGAAAAATGATTCCGATAAAACGCCCATTCATCGTACTTGCTCACTTTCCAAGAATCGGAAAAACTAAAAATTAAACTATCAACCTGGATCTCTATCATTCTTAAATTCCGCTTTGAATAAACCGATCAGATTGGGCAAGCTGTTCATCCAGGGTTGTAATCTCTCCAATCTCATCAATTTCATCCCCTTGTCTAACTAAAACGCTGTCATCTGAGAAGTGTAAACCAAAGAATCGTGCAGAAAATGGAGAATTTTTATGAGCAGTCATCAGAATTTCTAGCTCACGCAGCAAAAATAAGCTATGAGTTGCTATAAATACTTGAATCTCTGCCTGCTGACTCAAGCTGACAATGCTCCGAGCAACCTGTTTGATCAACAGCGGATTAAGATTCGCTTCTGGCTCATCCCAAAACAAAAATCCTTTGTCTAATAACATCCCATTTGCTATTAAACGGGCTAACATGGCTAATTTGCGCTGGCCTTCGGCAACTAATGGCATCTCGAATCTACCGCTTTCATTTGTTAAATAAAACCGGCCATTTTTATCGAGAATGATTGCCCCTCCCATAGCTAACTCCAGGGGGGCCAATAATTCTTGTATTCTTTTCTCTTTGGGGCCGCGCTGTAAAGGAGCGCCAAGCAGTAGGCAAGTGTCTCGCCAAGTTTCTTCAAATTCTAAATAATGACCTTCATACACGGAGACAAAATTTGGAAAAATTGTTAATAACTCACGGGTGGGGAGATAAACAGGTGCGATGTCTAGCCAAGATTCTGGAACTTTTTCTAGTAAGACTTCTGTTTTACTATTAGTGGAAAAACTAAAGGCAAAATCGAACTGAGGATTTTCAAAACTCAGTTGGATATCGCATCTATTTCGCCCTTGCTTGCGCCGAGCCAGCCGTCCCAGCGATTCAGGCCGAAAAACATTCACGAGCTTTTCTGCTAAACGACTTTGCATCAAAGTCTTGGTCGGTGAGTTATTAAATGGTTTTTTTCCTTCTTCCCAACTGGTAGCAACTGCAGAATAAATTATTTTGAGAAGATGGGTTTTTCCAGTCCCATTCTCACCAACAATAACATTAAGTTTCTTGGAAAAATTAAGATTAACCTCCGGAAAAACCGTCAATTTTTTGACATTCAAACTATTTAACATGAATTACTCCTCAACGAATTCCATCCTCTCAGAGAGGCTTGTGGAAATTAGAAGCAAAAATTTGGTTCGTGATTCCCTTAAAATCTACACTAGCACAATCAAAGACTTTGTAGGAAAATTTAAAAATTCCTAAAGTTCGCCCAAAGTAACCTTGACACAAGCTCTAACACCATCC
>CAYUEH010000133.1:0-3169 GCA_964442465.1 uncultured Laspinema sp.
AGGCAAGGTAGGGGAAGTCGAACTAATCCAATCAACCCCAGTCAAATTGTTTTTTAAATACTCAGGATACTACCTCAATCAGCGGGAAAGCGGGTAATTTGGGCTGGGGTCACCTAGATTCAGGTGCGATCGCCCCTGACTTCTGACTTCATCCCGGATTGAGGAGAGTATCCCGGGCGGAAATTTGCAACTAAGACGAGCGATCGCCCCTAACTCCCAGCAGCTTTGTTAAACTGAAACTGAGGCTGTACAAAGGGATGACTGAGTAGCAACATGAAGATTTCCGAACTCATTCAATGGTTTGAAGGCTGGGCGAACCCAGCATGGCAAGAAAAATGGGATAATTGTGGTTGGCAAATCGAACCGGGAATCTTAACCCAACCGGCGCGGGTGTTAGTCTGTTTAACCCCCACCTTAGCCGTCATGGAAGAAGCCGTCGCCCTCCAACAAACCGATGAACCCGTTAATTTCATCTTTGCTCACCATCCCCTGATTTTTGGCGGAGTCAATTCCCTCTGTAGTGGTGAGGCAATTGGTGAGATGGCAAAACTTGCCTTTACCCATCGCATCGGCATTTACAGCGCTCACACCAATTTTGACCAAGTGAATCATGGCACGGCTGATGTCTTGGCGCAGCTCTTAAAACTCAAACAAGTTAAGCCTATTGTTCCCACCCAACCGGGACTCGGTTATGGAAGAATCGGACAACTAGAACCGGCACTTCCCCTCCGGGATTTGTTAACCCTAATTCAAGAAAACTTGCAGCCGCCCGAACTGATTGTTTCTCCGGCTGACCCTGAGAAGCGCATCCGCAGGGTAGCGGTTTTAGGGGGTTCTGGAGCGAGTTATATCGATGCCGTGGTCGAAGCGGGTGCCGAGGCTTATCTCACCTCAGATTGCAAATTTCATCAATTCCAGGAAGCGCGCGATCGCGGCTTAGTCCTGATCGATGCCGGTCATTATGCCACTGAACGCCCCGCCTGCGATCGGCTGGTGGAAAAATTAAGTAAAGCAGGAGCAGACTGGGTAAAATTGAGTACCCAAGATGAAGATTTCCGCCAGTTTTTTCGCAGATAAAGCCAGCAAAACGATCCTACGGAGTAGAAAAATTTCCTAGAGGAATTCAGCCGGTAAGAGAGTTGACAAATATTAACATCAAAAAACTCCTACCCAATCCGGATTTCAAAAGTTGGTTTTCTATTTTAGCCCGCGCAGGCGGGCTTTGTCCGTATAGCCCCAGCCTTTAGGGTGTAGGTTTTTATAAACCCTTGAATACCAGATTCCGTATCATTTGCTTTCACAGAAATCAGAGAGCGTTTCCCTTAGTGATTGGCGTAGAATTTGTCCATTATGACAACAACTTTTCATAACCGGATTTGGGATCAGAACCCTCCTTTGAGTCTTTTCCACACCCCAAATCCAGTTGAGCGAAGCGGTTGATTTCCTCCCATTCACCCTCAGAAAGAGGTTGAGGAATCAACTGCACCCCGAAACAACGGGAAGCAGACTCCACCAAAGAGGCGATCGCCCGTTCCCGGATCACCTCCAACGGCAAAGACAGCACCGGCAACCCCGAATGCACCCGCCCTTCCGTTCCAAACACCTCAGAAAACAACTCCGGCGACGGGTTTAACTGCATCGAACCCTGCTGCAAAACCGCCCCATTCCGTCGCAGTTGAGCACTGCCAATAAACTTATCCCCCGACGGCAACACCAAATCTGCACCCGTTGCCGTCGCGAAACAATTCGCCGTCTGCCGGTATCCCCGTCTAGCCTGACCATACCGCAACTCCACCCCCAAACTGCGCCAACCCGCGATTAAAAACTCACAAATCGCCTCATATCCCGGCATCGGAGAGCGTTTCGCCCCTGTTCCCTCCCCGGCATCCGGATCCGACATCACCACCATGTAAGTCAAATCCCCTTGATGCAGCACCGCCCGACCCCCAGTCGGACGCCGCACCAACTCAATCGGCATCCCCTGCCACCTTAAATCCTCCCACCGTTGGGGCCAGCGCCGTTGATGGTAACCCAGAGAAATCGCCACTGGGTCCCAGGTATAAAATCGCAACACCGGGGAATGATTTTCTGAGACATACTGTTCTAGTAACCATAAATCGATGGTCATCTGCATGGAACCGCTCACCTGAATCGGTGGAATCAATCGCCAAAGGGGACTGTGCATTAGTAATGAGTGAAGGGTGCTAAAGAAAACCGACTTTTTACAATCGAATTGGGTATTACCTGCCTTTAACCAACTCATTCGGTGGTTGAACAGGGGAAGGAACATTTGCTAAACTGAATTAAACAAAGAGCCAAGATTATCCTATCCTATAAGGATGGCGGAGGAAGTGAACCCATGAATTTAGAACAGGCCGTTTTAGAAAAGTTGCGGACATTAACCCCCGAAAAGCAGCAAGAAGTCTTAGATTTTGCGGAGTTTCTTCATCAAAAGAACCCGCATAAACGACCGTTAAAGAGCGTCAAAGGATTGTGGGCTGATTTAAAAGTTGATATTACGGAAGAAGACATTGCCCAAGCCCGAAAAGAAATGTGGGGTAATTTTCCAAGAGAGGATATTTAATGACAGCCGTTGTAGCCGACACTCATACAATTATCTGGTATTTGCGTGAAAATGCTCTATTATCCTCATCAGCCATAAATGCTTTGGATAATGCATTAGACCAAGAATCTCCAATTTATGTGTCCGCAATTTCCATAGTAGAAGTAAGCTATCTAGTAGAAAGGTATCGATTACCCGAAGAGGCATTTGGGCAGTTGATTAATGCTCTATCGGATCCGGGAACGGGTTTAGCAGTAGCTTCACTGGATTTAATTACGGCACAAACTTTACGACAGATTCCCCGAGATGTAGTGCCAGATATGCCAGACCGGATTATTGCGGCGACTGCTTTATCTTTAAATCTTCCCTTAGTCACCCGTGACCGTAAAATTCAGGGATTAACGACGATTCAGACGATTTGGTAATTCATACAATCGAGGGTCATTAGTCCTTGGTCTTATGTCATTTGTCATTTGGATTGTTGAATAGTAAGGACATAAGACCAATGACATAAGACCAATGACATAAGACCAATAACCAATGACCCCCTTCACCTATTGTCCGTATTCCTCTAGCAGTTTTTCATCATTTTCATCAGCGATCGCC
>CAYUEH010000133.1:3269-10582 GCA_964442465.1 uncultured Laspinema sp.
CACCTATTGTCCGTATTCCTCTAGCAGTTTTTCATCATTTTCATCAGCGATCGCCGCTACGATGGTGACGCATCGCGAAATTTCGCTGGGATTGAGGTCCATGACGGTGCGACTACAGAGGACCGTCACTCGGTCGTCCACAATGCCAAAGTGGGCTTCATAAGTGGTCAACCAGTTCATTTCCAATAACTTCCGCATTAACTCGGGTTCGTTTTTGGCGGGGAGTTGGAGGACGAAGGACCAAACGGTTAAGGTATCCTCATCACTGGTTCCGGACAGTTGCACGAACACCTCAACGGTACCGTATTTGAATTTCCAAAGATGACCCGATTCGTTGAGCGCGAACATCACCTTTTGGTCCTGAGCCAAACTGCCAATGACGGTTTCAAGTTCCTCTACGAGGTTAGTCTCTGAAGGCTCCTCTAATAACTCTTCTGTAGAAGGGGTGGGAGGGCATTGGGTTTCTAAGTCGGTTGTCATGATCAGGTTCCTACTGGTGCATCGTTGGGTTTTTCCTAGACTCTGTATAGCGTATGGATACCGTTTCTGTCTACTCTCCAAGGACTGAGATATTGCCCTGGCATTGATAATTCTGAGGTGTGGCAGTTGAGTCCTTCACTCTTCAAAATCGAAGGGTTACAACCCCTAGGGTGGCGGCTGATTTGAAAGAGGCGATCGCCTCCGTTACAGAAGGCCACAGAAGGCGATCGCCGCTTTCAAGTCGCCCCACCTATTCACTCAAGTGAGGTTTGCGAGCGGTCCAATATTTACTCATGAAATGGGTTTCAATTTGAATATCCATGAACCCGGCTGTTTCTAACCGCTGGACTAAATCATCCTGAATATAATGCCGGTAGTAGGGTTCATGAAACATCTGAGGAAAGTTTTCCATCACCTCTTTCAATTCGGGAGAATCACTCACTTGAATCGAATCACAAAGGGTTAAACTTCCCCCGGGTTGCAGAACCCGGAAACATTCATTAATCACCGTTTGTCGAGTGTTCGCTGGAAGTTCATGGAAGAGAAAAACGCTAGTTACGGCATGAAAATAATTATCCCGATAGGGTATTTCCTCTGCATTTGCCTGAGAGAGTTGGGGTAATTCCCCCGGAATTTGAGAGAGAATTTGATTCGCTTTTCGCAAGTAAGCCGGGGATAAATCAATCCCAAAAAGTGCAGCTTTCGGGAGCATTCCTCGAAGGAATTTCAGGGTGCGTCCGGTGCCACAGGCCACATCTAAAATGCGGAGTTGATTTTGAGGAATGGCAGGCGAGGTATTGAGCGATCGCTTTAAAGGGGCTAAAATTCTTCGCCGCATGGCATCGGCAGACCCATTAAATAACAGTTCCACCTGTAAATCATATAAGTTCGCTGAATTGTCACTTAAATACCCATCGGTTTGGTGATGAAAGTTTTGGAGATAGTAGGCCGGATAGCTGCTGGGATCGATGTCTGAGGGAAATTCCTGATGCTTGTTTTGTTGCGATCGCATCCAGACCTGGGGCAAGTCTAAACAGAGCAACGGATACTGGCGCAAAAAATCTTCCCAGGGATGATCGAACAGCAGATCCGTGGGATAGATCCCCTGTTCTGCATCATTCCAGTCGGTTTCGATTAGGCGATCGAGTCGTTCCCGAATCAGCATTAACAGCTTCGGGGAAATGGGATTCGTCTGAGATTCGCGGGGGGGTGCGAAGGTTTTGAGTAACTGGGTGCTGATAGATTTATGAGCCAGACTAAAATAGGTTTTGCTGTTTTGAACCGTTTGGTAGGCTACTTTAGTGAGATAATCCGTCATAGTAGGGCTGAAGTCATGCGATCGATGATGTTTTTATATAAACAATTGTAACGAAAACCCCAGTCAACCTGCTTTTTTTCAGTGGCCTCACCAAAAAGGGCCACCCAGTTAGGGTGGCCCTTATCTAATTAATTCGCCAAGGGTATGTAACCCAAGGGATTAACAATCGTAGTAGAGAGCAAACTCATAAGGGTGAGGACGCAAACGCATCGGGTTCACTTCATTGTCAAGTTTGTACTCAATCCAGTTGGTGATGAAATCTTCCGTAAACACACCCCCTGCCGTCAGGAACTCATGATCCGCTTCCAGGGCCTTGAGTGCATCCAACAGAGAGCCAGGAGTAGAGGGGACCTTAGCCAACTCTTCCGGGCTCAAGTCATAGATATCCACATCCAAAGGATCACCGGGATCAATTTGATTCTTAATCCCATCAATACCAGCGCAGAGCATCGCCGCAAATGCCAAGTAAGGGTTACAGGTGGCATCAGGACAACGGAACTCCATGCGTTTCGCCTTCGGATTCGGTCCAGAAAGGGGAATCCGGATCGAGGCAGAACGGTTACCTTGGGAATAAGCCAAGTTCACCGGGGCTTCAAAACCAGGAACCAACCGCTTGTAAGAGTTGGTAGTGGGGTTAGTAATCGCTAACAAAGCTGGTGCGTGCTTGAGCAAACCGCCAATATAATACAGGGCATTTTTGCTCAAATTCGCATACTCATTGCCAGCGAAAGTGGGTTGACCATCTTTCCAGATGGACTGGTGGGTGTGCATCCCCGAGCCATTATCGTTAAATAAAGGCTTGGGCATGAACGTCACCGTCTTGCCATATTTCTTAGCAACGTTTTTGATGACATACTTGTAGGTCATCAAATAGTCACCCGCTTGCACCAAGGGAGCAAAACGAATCCCCAGTTCATTTTGTCCGCCGGTGGCGACTTCATGGTGATGCTTTTCAATGGGAACACCGCAAGCCGCCATTGTCAGCAGCATTTCGGTCCGCATATCTTGGAGGGTATCCGTTGGCGCAACGGGGAAATACCCTTCCTTGTAACGGGGTTTATAGCCGAGGTTCCCACCCGCTTCTTGCTTACCGGAGTTCCAACGTCCTTCTACGGAATCAACGTAGTAATAGCCGGTGTTTTCAGTTTGATCGAAGCGAACATCATCAAACACGAAGAATTCAGCTTCAGGGCCGACGAAAGCCATATCGCCCAACCCGGTGGCAATCAGATAGTCCAAGGATTTTTGAGCGATGGTGCGGGGATCGCGGCTGTACCATTCGCCGGTGCGGGGTTCCTTAATGCTGCAAATCATGCTGAGAGTTTTCTCGGACATGAAGGGGTCGATCCAAGCCGTTGTAGGGTCGGGGACCATTGACATATCCGATTCATTGATGGCTTTCCAACCCCGGATGCTGGAACCATCGAAGGCGACGCCTTCATCGAAAGCACTTTCGTCAATCAGGTCACGATAGAAGGAGCAGTGCTGCCAGATTCCTGGCGTATCGATGAACTTGAGATCGATGATCTTGATGTCTTGCTCGCGGATATAATTTAAAACTTCTTGTGGAGTCTGGAACATTAATATCTCCTCTGTTCTAGGTTAGTGTCAATCGACGTCAGGGAACGAGCGTGCCGACAAGGGGCAGGATGTCAAAGCGGTTTGGGTACGAACCTAGATCTAGCCGGATCTCTTTCCGGGTCAGGTTTAGTGGGAAGAGAGGCATTCGGGGTGCGCCCGCGAACTTCGAGGATTCAGATCTATCGGTCTATTTCGATGGCGCAGTCGGTGCCGATCGCCATGAACAATGTAGGGTCAATACATTGCAAACTTCCCCTCTGGCGCTTGATTGGATAGCGCATCTGCTCCCTTGTCTTATGGCGTTGGCGATCGCGCGGATCGGCGGGTTGCACATCCCCCGGTGTACAGCACCATCGCTCGTCAGGCTCCAAGATTCAGTTGCGTTATCCCTGAATCATCCTAGGGATTGACTTAGGGATTTTTTGTATCAGTTGATACAAACATCTGTTTCCTAAGTATTCTGGACAACTCTGGTTGGATTTAAGCACAATTCTGAGTGACGACGAATAGAGAAAATATTAAGGATTTAAGGGGGAGGATGGGGAGGGTGGGAGAGATGGGGTAGATGGGGTAGATGGGGTAGATGTTTGTAGTAACGACTTCAGTCGTTGCTTTCGTGTCATGGCGGATGCCATGACACGCACACTGAGCGCCTTAAGCACCTGTTTAGGCACTGGAGCGATCGCCTCCACAGGGGCGCGTTACTTGGCATCCGCCAAGTAACGCGGTAACGACTGAAGTCGTTACTACAAACATCTACCCCATCCTCCCCATCCTCCCCATCTCCCCCATCCTCCCCACCCCGATCGCCTTTCTATCGAGTGTACGTTCGATAGTCTGTTCCTGGGTATCGCTTTGTAGTAGACTACAAACGTTCGAGCATCTGACCTCCGAGGGGAAGCAAAGGCCAAGTTGCCTCACTCCCTCCTAAGTATTCTTGCTCATTAAAAGAGTCAAAATACTCGGCGATCGGTCCTGTTGTTGCCCGAATCTGGATAACGCACAACACTCTCATTGACACAAGAGTGGTAAACCATCTGTTGACACTGTTAGGAGAAGAAATTTAATGCGGGACGCAATCACAAGCCTGATAAAAAACTATGACGTCACAGGTCGCTATCTCGATCGCGACGCCATTGATAACCTGAAGTCCTATTTTCAAACCGGGACTGTCCGGGTACAAGCGGCTGGAATTATTAATGCCAATGCAGCCGAACTGGTGAAACAAGCCGGACTCCGTTTATTTGCGGATTTACCTGAATTGATTCGTCCCGGTGGCAATGCCTATACGACCCGTCGCTATGCGGCCTGCCTGCGGGATATGGACTATTATCTGCGCTATGCCAGTTATGCCTTAGTTGCAGGAAATACTGACGTTTTGGATGAACGAGTTCTGCAAGGATTGCGGGAAACTTACAATTCTTTAGGCGTTCCCATTGGACCGACGGTGGTTGGGATTCAAATCCTCAAAGAACTGGTCAGAGAAAAGATCACCGAAGCGGGGATTCAACCCGGTGATTGGGTAGATCAACCCTTTGATCATATTAGTCGCGAGTTAAGCGAACGCGACATCTAGTCGTCAGACTTTACTTTAAAACCGAATTTTGAATCTCGGGAAGTCCGCATTGGCGGACTTTATATTTTGGGGGGGTTAGGGTTTTTAATTAAACCCTTAATTTTTCCCTGATTAGCTTAATAACAGGGTTAGTCAGGGAAATCCCCAATCCGGGTTCGTCACCCGATCGCTGAATTTTATATGCTCACACTGCGGTAGAGATGAGAAATGAGACATTAAACATTTCTACATCTTTTTTTGATTTGAGGTGATGTTCACCGGATTTTGGATGACTCGCTATCCCTTTTTTTAAAAAGCAGCGAGGTCGCCCCAGACCTGACAACGATGAAGTAGGGTTTTAATCCGCGATCGCTCTAAAAATTGACTGGCGATCGCTTCTACCTTGCCATTGGGATAAACAATATAAATGCTATCTCCACTCAGAACCGCTAATGGATTTTCTGAGGAGTTGAAGGAATCGCGGTCGGTCGCTTGTAAGAAGGCCATACCTAAATTTGCCTAGAACGTCAATATGGGTTCTGAAATTGTTGCCTATCTCAATCATCAAGCCATTTCTATATTTGCTAAGTGATCTTACTTAGCAAATTAGGCGATCGAAAACATCTACAAAGGCGATCGCGATCGTTTCTAAAATGGACAGTATGTGATACAGACGTAAAAAGTTCCCTGATTCCTGGACTTAAAGAGGATTCCCCCAGTCCTGAAAATACCACACCCTTTTCAGGGTATGACCTTCTGGCATAAGGCCCAGATGTCCCGGATGATTTAAAAACCGGATTTCGTGATGTTATCAAAGCTGTAAGGGGATTTTCAGTCTATAGATAGATTTAAACCCTTAATAAGTATGAGGGTCCCCCAGTACAGTCCAGGGCGTTAGAGTGTCCACCTGCGCCACCTGAGTTTCCGGCAGAGTTTGAACGACGACTAAGGGAATGAGTCCACAGAGAAAAGAGGTCAAGACAACCAGGGAAACGGTTAGGAATCCATTCGGGCGATCGCCTGAAATCTCATTCCAATGGCGTTGATTTCCCGAATTTTCTCCCGTGCAATTGCCATCATTGAATAATAATTCCAGAGACGGATGTTCGGTAGAACCCGGAATTTCTCTGGGTAAAACAGAGACAATGACTTCAGTTTTCGAGATCGCCACTGCTGCGAGTTCTTTTAATTGTTGCAAGGCTTCAAAAATTTCGCGATCGCTATAAGGACGGTCCCGATATTCTGCTGTCCAGGCTTTAAAATCTTGCAAATCCACCTTAACAGGTGATTCCCCGCTTCCTCTGCGCTGAATCCAGCCATACAACAAATTGGCGCAGGGATTGAGTTTTGCTTCTAACATGAGTGCCTCTCCACTGTAACTTCAACTGCGGATCCAAGCTAATTCCTCGTCTTAATCAAACTCCCTCACTCTATTCAATCGCATCTCGTCTCTCCAGACTCCAGGGATCAAGAGGGGGATGAAGAACATGGGTCATTTTTCTTGGATTTCTCTTTAATGGTAACATTGGTTACAGTTCCGTCAATAATTTTGTGCGTAAGTTTTCGTAAAAAAATATGAAGCATTCAGCTTGGACCGCTTCTCTAGCGCTTTTGCCGAATGCCCCCTCCCAGGTCCCTCTTTTTAAATGAAAAGCTCGGTAAGGATGCAAAACTTTAAATTGTCATGAATCGGTAACAATTCAAAATTATTAATGATTCATGACGGATAAAAATTTATCCCGCTTGATCCAGTGGCTGAAACCTGATTCACTGACAAAATAATCAGAGGAGAAGGCTGAAGAATTTGCTAGACATCTCCTCCTAACTGCGATCGGTCTGTGTCCTTTCTCGCCTCTGCTTTGTTCTGGCTTTGGCTATTTATGTCCCGGCTCAGGGTCTTGATGTTGTCCATTCTGGCCAGCTTCGATGGGTTGACCCTCATTAGACCTCTTGCAAAATAACGGATAGATCCCCCCAACCCCCCTTCTTAAGGGGGGCTTAAGAGAATTTTGCAAGAAGTCTATTGGTTTCGGGGGAATAGCTATTTTCGTCTGGGTCTTGAGTGGGTTCGCTGTGTTCTTGCCCTTGGTTTGCGCTTCCTTCGACCCGTTGTTTTTACTTCTAATTCTGACCCTGACCCGGCTATGGCTTCTCGCTCTGAGTATGGGCTTCGCTCTCAATGGCTTGAGTTTCCAGGTCGGCTCTTTTTCTTACTCCCCTGAGTGATCTTTTGTCAGTCAATCAGGGCATTTCATCTCAAACCCAATGGGTTGCATATGTTCAAATTGAATAGGCAAAAGCGAGGATCGATTGGATTACCATCAACACTGAAATTGACCATATCTGTCAGATTCGGCAACTGGGCTATATCTTTAATTT